>NZ_VHIJ01000022.1:0-123277 GCF_006680095.1 Pseudarthrobacter sp. B4EP4b
CAGTACCGGTGGCGGTGGTCCCTGAGGTGCCTGCAGGGATCGGACCGGTGGGGGTTGTGGTGGTGCGGGGGTTGGTGGCGGTGTTCATGACGGTGCTGAGGTGTTCGAACTGGTCCGTGCTGGCGAAGATTTCGATGTGGTGCAGGCCGTGGCGGGGTTTGCGGATGAAGGCGCCTTGGGTGTGGCGGAGGGCTTCTTCGCTGGGTTCGGTGCCGTCGGCGTCGATGGTGTCGGCCCAGCGGCGGGCGACGCGGGTGAGGAAGTCGGGGTCGGCTGTGGCCGCGGTGGTGGTGAGGTTTTCTTCGATCAGGGCCAGTTGTTCGGGTGTGGTGAGGTGCTGGAGCCGGTTCAGGGTCAGGGCGATGATCGTCCCGGTCCGGGACGAGACCGCCGGGCAGGCAGCGGCTGTGCCCTGCAGTCCGTCGCCGGCGCCCCCGGTGTCCTCGCTGCCGGGGCCAGTGCTGTCGTCGGTGCTGGTGCTGTCCTCGGTGTTGGGAGTGTCCGTGCTGGTGTTGGTGAGTGTGGGGTGAGGGCGGTGGCGAGGTGTTGGCGGGGTGCGGGGATGGTGTCGCCGGTAAGGGTGCTGGCCGGGAGGATATCTTTTGCCAGGGCGAGTCGGCGGTTGGCTTCGCTTTTGCTGATCCTCAGCCGCTGGCGGAGGAACTCTGCTGTATTGGCGCAGCCGTCATCGGCCGGTGAGGTGATCACCCGGTTCCGGCCGTCGGTGACACTCATGGTCCCGGTGTCACAGGGTGCAGATCCGGCGGGCCAATGGGCGTCTGTTTCGTTCAGGGTTTCGATGCCGTTGTCCCAGCCGGTGACCCAGCCTGTGACCCAGCCCTTGCCGGTGCCGGTGCGGGACCGGTTGGCGCGGGCGGTGTCCGCGGCGGCGATGGCCTGGGTGCGGGTCCGGTCCACGGTCCCGGCGGAGAGGACCTGTAGGTACTCCATGGTCCGGGAGAGATTCTCCACGTCACCGGCGTATGTGGCGGCTTCAAGGTAGCTGGCCCCGGCGAGTATCGACGGCGCGACCGCAGCAGCCTGCGCCACCAGCCTCCCGAGCTCCGCCAAACCCAGCGGCTCCCCGGCCGGCGAGGAATCTGCCGGAACCGGCCCTGTCGCCGGCCCGGTGAGTGCTGACGCAGCCTCTGCGGGTCCGGTCGGTGCGGAGTCAGTGTCCGCGGACGCGGCTGGTTCGCCATCAGCCGGCGTGGGCTCGGAGGGTACAGCGTGAAGGGGCCAGCCGGGACTAAGCGGGATGCCGTCGTAGTCAGCGTTGGCGTGGGGACTGGAAGCGGTGAAGGAACCGGAACCGACCGCCACGGGACCGTTGAAGCCCGAAGGGGTACCAGGGGTGGTAACCCCGGCCCGCCCGAGCACAACGACGTTACCGCCGTACTGCTCTGGCCGTTCCCCAATGGCTTCCATAGGTCAACTCTGCCAAAGGGCACTGACAAAAGTGGCTGGAACGGATGCTATGTGGAAAACTCCCGGGCGAACGCCACCCGCAGCACTTTCGGTCCAAGTTCCAGGCCAGGGAAGATGCCAGTAAAGGGCCCAGCCACTTGAATACACCCACCAGTTGAATACACCCACCAGTTGAAAACACCAATCGGGTTAAACGCCGCCGGCCGCCGCGTCCCCCAAGGATCGCGACGGCCAGCAAAACCATCTAGTTGTAGCACATGAGCGTGGCTCCTCCCTTGTCACACGGGGAATGCCACGTCATGAGCAGGCGCGTTGGCTACGCCTTGGACTGCGCTTCGCCGCTGGAGGTATCCAGGTTGAGCGTTTCCGGGTGCGTGCTGTGCGCCGGGATGTGGCTGTCGTCAAGGCCCTCGGCCGAGGCAGGAGTGCCTGCGGCACCAGCCGTGCCTGCCGCAGAAGCAGTCCCGGTGGTACCCGACGTGCCAAGCCCGCTGGAAGTGCCGGCGGGAGCACCTGCTGTGGTGCCGGCGTCGGACGTTGAGGACTTGACGTCGCCGGACGAGCCGTCACGGTGCATCGCGGAGCCGATCACGGTGCCTGCGCGGCGGGCCGCTTCAGTCAGCTGATCCGCGACTTCAGGGGCCTTTTCCTTGATGGCTTCGGTAGCAACGGTCACCTTGTCCTGGACAGGCTTGCTGTCCCAGATGCCGGCAGCCCGCGCCTTCAGCTTGTCGTAGGCTGCCCGGCCGGACCGGGATCCGAGAACGTACCCGGTGGCGATCCCGATACCCAAAAGAAGTTTGTTTTTCATGATGAACTCCTGCTCCGTGAGAAGGTTTTCAGTTCCGGCCTCGGAAACCCAGAAGCCGGGAAAGGGAAAACCGGCCCAGGGATGATGTCCCCAGGCCGGTTTCCCTGGCTTGCGCTCCGCTTAGCGGCGCGCGCCGCGGTTCGTGACCAGGCCGTAGACCAGCAGCACGATGAGTGCGCCGCCGATGGCCAGCAGCCACGTCTGCAGGGAGAAGAACTCCTGCAGTCCGCTGCCGAAGATCATTCCGCCGATCCAACCGCCGAGGAGTGCTCCAACGACGCCCAGGACGAGCGTGACGAGCCAGCCGCCACCCTGCCTGCCCGGAAGGATCGCCTTAGCGATCGCACCAGCAATAAGTCCGAGAATCAGAAATGCAATAAATCCCATTTTTCGTTCCTCTTCCTAAGTAAAGGAGGCCTCCGGATCCCGGAAGCACTTCATCCTTCTGCCTCAATAGTAATCATGCTTACTATCTGTTTGCCAACCCCGAAGATAACGAAAAGCGCAGTTCAGGCCTGTTTCAGTGCCCCGTCACGTCGGAATCATTGCCTGCCCCCGGCCCCTCGTCGAGGATGGCTAATTCCGCGAGATCCTGCGGATCCAGGGCGAAATCGAAGATGTCCAGGTTCTCGCTCATCCGGTCCGGATTCGCCGTTTTCGGAATCGTTACAAGTCCGTGCTGAATATGCCACCGCAGGACCAGTTGACCAGGTGTTTTTCCATGTTTTTCGGCCAGCTGGGACAGGATGGGAGCGCCGAGCAGGCCCGCCCCGGACCCACCCAGCGGGCTGTAGGACTCCGTGACAATTCCGTGCTTTTCGTGGAACTCCCGCTCGGCCGTCCGGGTAATGGCAGGGCTGAGCTGGATCTGGTTCACCGCCGGCACCACCTCGGTTTCGGCCATAAGCCGCTCAAGGTGGGCCGGCTTGAAGTTGGAAACGCCGATGGAACGCACCTTGCCCTCCGCCTGCAACCGCTCGAACGTCTTCCACGTGGACACGTATTCATCGCGCTGGGGGAGCGGCCAGTGGATCAGGAGCAGGTCCACGTAGTCGAGCCCCAGCCGCTCCAGCGCACCGTCCAGCCCCTCAATGGCGCGGTCGTTGCCCTGGTACTGGCCGTCCAGCTTGGTGGTGATGAACAGCTCTCCACGGTCCACGCCGCTGGCCCGGACACCGTTCCCCACACCACGCTCGTTGCCGTATTTCACCGCGGTGTCGATATGCCGGTACCCGGCTTCCAGGGCTTGTACGACGGCGGTGGCCGCCTGATCGTCGTCCAGCGGCCAGGTGCCAAGGCCCAGTTGGGGGATGGAGTTACCGTCATTGAGTTTGATCACGGGTGCAAGTGTCATTCCAACAGTCTCTCCCTTATCGGCTGAACCTAGCCCCCAAACGCCCGCAGAATATTTTCGGCGTTGTACGTCAGGGACACGCGGGCGGTGTCGGACACCTTGTCCGGGCCCTTCTGCTGGCCCAGGAAGTCAACGAAGCGCTTCAGCGCCTGCGATGCCTTGCCGGCATCGCGGTCTTCCACTGCTTTCGCCGCCTGCTGCACGCTCGCAGCCAGCTGGCTGCCCACCGGGCCGGCCACGTCTCCAGAGTCTACGAGGTCTTCCAGCACGTGCTGCAGTGCCTTTACGCTGCCGGGCAGCCAGGCCGCGCGCAGGGGAACTTTGCCGAAGTCCATGTCGGAGGCAAAGTAGAAATCCGTGTAGGCGGGCTGGTTGTAGGTGGTGTTTTGCCGGGCCACCTCTGCCCGGTACTGGGGGTCGTGCATCAGCGTGTAGAGCTTGTGGTTGGTCACCTCGGTGCTGAGGTACATCCGCAGGGCGGAGCTGTCCGCGGTCCGCACCAGCAGTTCCTCGCGCCAGTCGCCCACTACATCCGCCACCAGGCTCGGTGTGCCCTTGGTGCCGTTGTTGGTGCGGGTGTCCGTTGCGGTGAGGAGCCTGCCGCGCTTCCAGTCATCGATGGTGGGCGTCTGGTCCCCGGCGCCGTTGACGATCTGAGTGGTCATGTCCGCGGCCCATTTAATGCTCATGTTGGTGCCCGGAGTGGACGTGGAGAGCTTGTCGCCGTCGGCGGACTGCATGCCGATGGCCCAGTTCTCGATGCCGGGAACGGTGGGATCAACGTCGCCGATCATGCCGCGTCCTGTGTCCTTGCCGGAGTAGGCGCCGAAGAGGACCACACCGGTGGCGGCATCGCGCATGGCATAGCCGTAGGGGGCGAAGGCGGCACCTTCGTGAACAGTGAAGATTTCCTTGCCCGGACGGGCCGGGTCGATGTCCGTGACGTGCATGGCATCGCCGTGGCCCAGTCTCGCCTCTTCGCCGGGGGCGGCGCTGCCGGCCGGCAGGGTGTCGAACGAGCTGTACAGCAGTGACCCGTCGTCGTCGATTGTGGCCGAGCCGTAGACAATCTCCTGCTTGCCGTCACCGTCCACATCAGAGGCACTCAGCGAGTGGAAGCCTTGGGTGGTGAGCTTGCCGAACTCGGGATCGGTGCCGTCGCGGCCATGCGGGGAATCGTTGAACGGGTTGGTCATGGGCGTCCAGCCTGAATCCACATTCCACACGGGTGCGAGGTCTGACCCGTCCCAGGTGTAGGCAGCGAGCGTGCTGCGCGTGTAGTAGCCGCGGGCGAAAACCGCGGCCGGCTTCTTGCCGTCCAGGTAGGCGACGCCTGCAAGGAACCGGTCCACGCGGTTGCCCGGCTCGATGCGGGCCATGGCATAATCGCCCCACATCAGTCCGTCGTCGTGCCGGCCCGGCTTGTAGGCGACCGTCTTCAGTTCCTTGCCCGTGGCGCCCTCGAACACCGTGAGGTACTCGGGCCCGGAGACGATGAAGCCTTCAAAGGCGCGCAGGTTGTTCCGGGTGCTGCGCGACGGGGCGTAGACGTCCATGAAGTAGTCCGTCAGGGCTTCGGCGTCGGCCTGGGACAGCGGGTACTGGTACTTCTTCGCGATACCGAACGCTTCTTCGAGCGTGGCGGGCCAGTGTCCGGCCTTGACTTCGGGGTGCTCGGTCCAGCCCTGGAATGTCTTGACCATGTGCTGGTAGTAGTCGGCGGCGCTCATCCGGTAGTCGTCAGAGTTTGAGTAGCCGGCGTTGATGTCCTGCTGCAGCAGTGAAATGAAGTTCTCTGAGGCAACACTGCCGTCGGCGTTGAAGTTGGTGCTCTTGGTCCCGGGGGCGGTCTTCATCATCATCTCGGCCCGGCCGTCGCCGTCGAAATCGTTGACGAGCAACTGGGTGTAGTGCGCGCCCGAGCGGATGTTCACGCCCAGGTCGATCCTGTGGAGCAGGGTGCCGTCAGCTTTGTAGGTGTCCACGTAGGTGTTGCCGGTGTAGCCCACCTGCGAGACGTCCTTGGAGTTGTTCGGGTCCCATTTGACGACGAATTCGTACTGGCCGTCGCCGTCCACGTCGCCGATGGAGGCATCATTGGCGGCATACGTGTAGGCCTGGCCGGCGGGCGTGACGCCGTCGGCCGGCTTCTTCAGCGGAATGTCCTTGAAGTTGCCGCCCCAGGACGTGGCGGTGGCGCTGCGGTCCAGTTCAACGCCGCCGACGACGGCACGAACCTGGTACTCGGACGTCGCGGTTCCAGCCGTGTCCTGGAAGTTGGTGCTGTCCGTGACGGTGGCCAGCTTTTGGCCGTCCCGGTAGACATTGAAGTCCGTGCCGGTGACGCCCGTGGCGGAGGAGCCGGTGGCTTCGTGGCCGAGCAGGCGCCAGCTGAGGAACACTCCTTCTGATGTCTTGGCGGCCACCAGGCCGCGGTCCAAATGGTCCAGCTGGACGCCGGGCGTGCCCGGCTTGGGAGAGTGGCCGACGGCGGACGCCGGGGCTGCGAGGCAGCCGAACGTGAGGGCAATTCCGACGGCGGCGACGGACAGGAGGCGCGCAGGGGTACGGGTTGGATTCATCAGTGAATCCTTTCAATTCTTGAATGGGAAAACGCTTCCCCAGTAACCTAGTAGGAGGGGTACGCAGAAAACAAGCCCTTGCGGGCCGGCGCAAAAGGCGGTATTTAGAACGTTGTAGATCCAGTGCAAAAGCTCAGGTGCCGAGGCCAGTGGCGTGGATGCTCAGGCCCCGTCGCGGGCCCAGCCGGTCAACCGGTCGCTGAGGTCCATAAATTTCTGGTCCACCACCTGGAGATCAGGGTTGTGGTCATACCAGTCCACGATCTCGCGGGCCCCGTCAGCAAAGGGGATGGTGGCGCAGTAATCGGGTACCAGGGATTTGATTTTGGTGTTGTCGAAAATGACCGAGTGGGAGCGGTCGCCCAGGAGATTCGGGCCCAGCTCTTCGCTGTGGACGGCAATGGTTTCCGAGGCGACGTGGACCAGTTCCGGTTCCGGAACTCCAGCTGCGCGGGCAAACAGCTGGTAGATCTGGTTCCAGGGCAGGTATTCGTCCGAGGTGATGGTGTAGCTCTCGCCCACCGCTTGCGGGCGGCCCAGCAGCCCCACGAACGCCTTGGCGAAGTCCTTGCTGTGGGTCAGCGTCCAGAGCGAGGTGCCGTCGCCGTGCACCATGACCGGCAGTCCGGCACGCATCCGGTGGATGTCCGTCCAGCCGCCCACCATGGCGATCTTGGTCCGGTCATAAGTATGGGACGGCCGAATCACCGTGAGCGGAAAATCCTGCTCACGGTAGGCCTGGAAAAGCAGCTCCTCGCAGGCGATCTTGTCCCGCGAATACTGCCAGAACGGATTCTTGAGCGGCGTGGATTCCCTGATCGGCAACCGGGTTGGGGGCTTCTGGTAGGCGGACGCGGAACTGATGAAAACGTATTGTCCGGTGCGGCCGGCGAACAGGTCCAGGCTGGCCTTGGCCTGGTCGGGGGTGTACGTGATGAAGTCCGCGACGGCGTCGAACTCCCGGCCTGCCAACGCCTCCCGGACCGCTGAGGCGTCGCGGACGTCCGCGGAGAGGGTCTCCACCCCTTCCGGGACCGGCCTGGTGGACCGGCCCCGGTTGAGGATTGTCAGCCGGTGGCCCAGCGCGGCGGCGCGTTGTGCCGCCGCCGCGCTGATAACGCCGGTGCCGCCGATGAAAAGGATGCTTTTCGGCGCCACAGTATCGGCCTCGCGAACGAGTGGGTTCACCACGCGTAGTCTTCCGGCGCCGTCTTATGCCCGGGGAAGATGTCATCGAGCCGCTTGAGGGCATCGGCGTCGAGGGTGACGTCAAGGGCCCGGATCGCGGCGTCGAGCTGTTCCTGGGTCCGCGGCCCAACAATGGGGGCCGTGACGGCGGGCTGGTGCAGCAGCCAGGCGAGGGCGATGTCGCCGGGTTCCTGGCCCAGCTCATCGGCAAAATCCTCGTACTGCTGGATCTGGTCCCGGTGCTTTTTGAGCGTTTCGGCGGCACGGCCCTCGCTTCGCCGGACGCCCTGCTGCTCCTTCTTCAGGACGCCGCCCAGGAGTCCGCCCTGAAGCGGGGACCAGGGGATGAGTCCCAGTCCGTACTGCTGGGCGGCCGGGATGACTTCCAGCTCAACCTGCCGCATGAACAGGTTGTAGATGGATTGCTCGCTGACCAGTCCGGTGTAGTTCCGCCGCCGGGCAGCTTCCTGGGCCTGGGCGATGTGCCACCCGGCGAAGTTGCTGCTCCCTGAGTACAGGATCTTCCCCTGTTGCACGGCGACCTCGATGGCCTGCCAGATCTCGTCCCAGGGTGTGTCCCGGTCAATGTGGTGGAACTGGTAGATGTCGATGTAGTCCGTCTGCAGCCGCTTCAGGCTCGCATCCAGGGCACGGCGGATGTTCAGCGCGGACAGCTTTGATTCGTTGGGCCGGTCCGTCATTGTGCCGTACAGCTTGGTGGCCAGGACGGTGTGCTCGCGGCGCTCCCCGCCCTTGGCGAACCAGCGGCCGATGATTTCTTCGGTCCAGCCGCGGTGCCCGGCACCGCCGTACACGTTGGCGGTGTCGAAAAAGTTGATGCCGTTCCCGTGCGCGGAGTCCATGATGCTGTGGGCATCGCTTTCTTCGGTCTGCGGACCGAAGTTCATAGTGCCCAGGCAGAGCCGGGAGACTTTCAGGCCGGAGCGGCCGAGGTGGGTGTACTGCATGGGAAGTCCTTTGGTTAGGCGCTGCTACAGCTGGGTGAAGGAGGCGACGGCGGGATCGGAGCCAAGGCGTGCTCCGGACTCCAGGGCGGTGATCGACGCGATCTCCTCGCTGGAAAGCGTGAGGCCTGAAGCGGCGAAGTTTTCCCGGATCCGTTCTGCCCGGCTGGATTTCGGGATCACGATGTTCCCGGCGGCCAGGTGCCAGGCGAGGACCACCTGGGCAGTGGTGGCGTTGTGGGCATCGGCGATGGTGGTCACGGCATTGCCGTTCAGGTCCGCGCCGCGGCCCAGGGGACTGTAAGCCTCGACGGCGATGCCCAGGTTCCTGCACTTGTCTGCCAGTTCCGCCTGCTGGTAGCTGGGGTGGAGTTCGATCTGGTTCACGGCCGGAACAATTTCTGCGGACTCCAGCAGCTTGTCCAGGTGTTCGGCGAGGAAGTTCGAAACACCGATGGCGCGGATCTCGTTGTTTTCGTACAACCGCTCCATTTCCTTCCAGGCCTGGACATACAGGCCCTGTGAAGGGACCGGCCAGTGGATGAGGTACAGGTCCACGTAGTCCAGGCCGAGGGCTTTGCGGCTGTTCTGGAAGGCCGCCTGCGCCCGGTCCTGCTCGCCGTTCCGGAGCTTGGTGGTGATGAAGATGTCCTCGCGCGGGATGCCGGCGGCCGCGATGGCAGCCCCTACGCCTGCTTCGTTGCGGTAGGCCGCGGCTGTGTCGATGTGGCGGTATCCGGCTTCGAGGGCGTCCTCGACGGCCCGCTGGGTGTCCTCCGGCGGCACCTGGAAAACACCGAAACCAAGTTGGGGGATGGTGATGCCGTTGTTCAGTGTCAGCTCTGACATGGGGGCTCCTTGAATGATTCTCGGGTGGGTGCCGTGGACTCGACCATGAGAAAGCGGTTTCCGCCGGGCTCGCTATTGAGCCTATGCACTTTTGGCTGCCGTGTCAGTAAGCAAGGCTGATCTTGTTTTTCCTAGGACTGCCAGTCCTACCTTCGTTGTAGAAAGTGGGTGGCCTGCAGTAGAACCGGTCGGACTGCGCGGGTCACAATGGTCTGCATGGGTCAAAGCGCCGAGTTCGGAAAATTCCTCAAAGCCATGCGGTCCCGGCTGAGCCCGGAGGACATCGGGGCGGGGAGCACGTCCGGTGCCCGGAGGGTGCCCGGACTGCGCCGCGAGGAGGTGGCCCGGCTGGCGGGAGTCAGCACGGACTACTACGTCCGCCTCGAGCAGGGCCGGAACATCCACCCCTCACGCACGGTACTGGATTCCGTGTCCCGGGCTCTCCGGCTTAGCAGCAGCGAGCATGCGCACATGATGGACCTGCTGGAGAACTGCGCCGCGGCACCGCGGGCGGGCGGGCAACCGGCGCAGGCAGTCCGCCCGGCGCTGCGTCATCTGCTGGAAGCGGTGGGTGACGTGCCGGCCATGGTGCTGGGGCGCCGCAGCGATGTACTGGCCGGGAACCGGCTTGCCTTCCTCCTCTTCGCGGATTTCCCGGCGCTGCCGGCGGCGGAACGGAATCTCACCCGCTGGCTCATTCTCGACCCCTCCGCCCGGGAGCTGTTCCGCGACTGGAAGACGGTGGCCGCCGAAGCCGCCGGGGCCCTCAGGCTCGACGTCGGCCGGCATCCGAATGACCCGCAGGCCAACCAGCTGGTGGGCGAACTCGCGGTCAACAGCGAGCACTTCCGGCAGTGGTGGGCGGGCCACCGCGTGGCCAGCCGGTCGGCCGGGACCGTCCGCCTGCATCATCGCGCCGTGGGGGACCTCGAACTGAACTTTGAAAACCTTGTCCTCCCGGACGACCCCGACCAGACGCTCAGGGTCTATTCCGCCCGGCCCGGCTCGCCGTCGTCGGACGCCCTGGCCTTGCTGGGCAGCCTCGGCGCCGCAGACACCGGGGACGGGGACGGGCAGTCTCATTTTCCGCTGGCGGAGGCCCCGGCCGCCGTGGTGGAAACGGGCGAGTAAAAAGTCGCTGTACATTTGGCCAGCTCCGCCCGCTGATTCTGGCCAGGAGCCCATTGGGAAGCTGTTACCGCTTTCCTAGGCTGGAAGCACGAACTGCTTACCCAAGGATGGTCTCAACGATGAAACGCATCGCACTGCTCAAGGAACGCCAGGCCTCGCCCGCCGGCAATCCCTCCACCGCCACCGGCTCACACTGCCCCGTGTCCGGTCTCTGGAGCCCTGACCACGACCCCCACACGGTGCTGTCCTTCTTCGAAGGCCACGTGTTTCCGGCGTTCGACGGCGTCCCCACCGTGTGGCGTCGGCGTGCAGCCGGCACTGTCTCGGCCAACTAGTCCTGCTTAAACCCCAACTGACCCGCAGTTAACGTCCCCATTTCGGGTTTTCGCGACGTTTACTGCGGGTCAGTTGTGTGGAAATTACTGTTCTTCGAGCCGGAAGCCGAGCTTGATGGTCACCTGCCAGTCGGCGATCTTGCCTTCTTCGAGGTGCCCCCGGATTTCTTTCACTTCGAACCAGTCAAGGTTGCGCAGGGTCTGGGAGGCCTTGGCGATACCGTTGCGGACGGCGTCGTCCACTCCCTGATCCGACGTGCCGACAATTTCAGAAATGCTGTACGTGTGGTTGGACAAGTTCGCTCCTCGTGATTGCCTTGGGGCTCCCGGTTGCGGGCCGTTCTTGAAGACTAGTAGCAGTTCAAGAACGTTGGCCAGCCTTTATCCCGATGTTCCGTTGAGAACCGTCACGTTGGAGAAGGACACGTTACTGCCGGTGGTGCGCAGGACGTTGCCGCCTTGCGGGGTGTCTGACGTGACGGTCAGGTCCTTGATAACGGCGTGGTCAGCAGCCACAAGCAGGGTGACGCCCTCGCTGTTGGTCAGCACCACATCGGTGGCATTTCCGGTGACTCCCGCCAAGGTGACGTTGCGCCTGTCTCCCCAGATCACGGCTGGCTCGCGGTACGTGCCAGGCCGGATCAGCACCGTAACCGGACCGGGGTTGCGGGACGGGACCGCCCCGACGGCCGCCCGGATGCTTGCGTAATCACCGGTGCCGTCCAGCGCCACGGTGATGACGCGCGCGGCCACAGGTGCCGTCCCGCCCAGCGGCCCGGCAAAGCTGCGGACGAGTGAAGGCACCGCCGCTGTTGGCGTGAGCTCGTAGGAATACGCCGCCGATGGATCGAAGGCGGTCCCGCGCTCCTGGCCGGTGTTGCCGGTACACGCTTCAAAAATGTTGTCCCGCGCCACCAGTTCACCGCCCGCCCCCTGGTGATGGAGCGGATTCCGCACATCCCGGAAGTAGTTGCCCTCCACCACCAGCAGGGCCGCGTTGCGCCCCAGCATCCCGTAACTGGAAATGTCCTCCAGGTAGTTGTTGTAGACATGGGACGCCGCGGTGTTGTCCAGGCTGGCGTTGCGCTGATGGGTGTTCCGGATCCAGTTGTGGTGCAGGGTGAGCCGGGTGACCACGTTGGAGGTCCACCCTTCGCCCAGTGCTTTGTTGTGGTCCGAGAAAACGTTCCAGGACAGGGTGACGTTGTCACAGTCCTTGCGGATGTCCACCAGGCCGTCGCCCAGCCGGGTGAAGTGCATGTGGTCCACCCAGACGTGCGTTGAGGTGTCCATCTGGATCCCGTCCCGGTCATTGTCGGGGCGTTTTCCCTCGAAATCGCCCGCAATGTAGGAATCCCGCACAGTGAAGTTCCGGAACACCACGTTGGAGACGTTTACCAGCTTGAACCCGGCATTCACCACCGCAGTTCCAACGCCAGCCCCCAGGAAGGACTTGTTGGACGTCACCATCAGCTTCTCGTACTGCGGGAAGGCCAGTTCGCCGTGCAGGATCACCACCAGCGGGTCAGGGCTCTTGGCGAAGGTGCGGAGCTGGTCCGGGGTATAGGCGTGGACCAGCGCCCCTCCCGTCCCGCCGGTAGCGCCTTCGCGGCCATGGGCTGCGACGCCGGCATAGCCGGTGGGTGCTCCGGCCCAGGCGTTGCCGCCAAGAGCTTGGCCTACCGGAAGCCCGGCTTCGGCAAAGCCGTTGGAGCCGACGCCAGCATCCAGTCCCACAGGCCCCGCGGCCTTTGCAGCCGGGCCCAGCAGGCCGGACGCAACCACAGCGCCACCTGCCAGGCCGGCCGCGAGGAGGCTCCGCCGTCGGACGCTCATTCCTGATGCTTCAGCCATCTCAACCACGTCCCGCCGGGGTCCAGTCGCCGAGGAAGGTTTCCACGGTGAATTTTGCGGCCTCTTCCGGGCTGAGCTGCGGATGGAATTCATTGACGTAAGCGCCCGGGCCGGTGTTGTTGAATTCGGCGAACCTGCCTTCGGTCCAGGCATGTCCGCTCATGTCGGCCCAGCCGCGGACCGCGATGTGGCTGCCCAGCACGGAGTCCCGGATGACGGCCATCGGGTGAGCGTCCGGATCGCTGCTGGCGAACCAGGGGCGCCCGAGGCTGACGGTGCCCGGAGCGGCATCGGAGGTCAGGGTGCTGTTGGCGATCAGGATGCCGTACGGGTTGGAGTTCTTGGTGCTCGGGGCCACGATGTACCCGTTGTTGGTGTCGCTGCCGCGGTTCAGGGAATGGATAGTGCAGCCGTCCAGTACTGCAGTGCCGCGGCCGTAAATGAAGTCCACGTCGCCTTCGATGTAGCAGTTCTTGAGGTAAGTGCGGGCGGTGGCGTCGCGGCCGGTGGTGTCCGCCAGGTAGGTGTCCTGGTTGCCCAGGAAGCGGGTGCCGTCGAAGGATACCCGGTCGGCCACCGTGCGAACGGCGAGGGCCTGGCTTCCTCCGTTCGCGGCCTCGTCATAGGCGTTTTCCACGGTGAGGTTCCGGATGGTGGTTCCCTCGGCGAGGACGTTGAGCGTGGCACTGCCGCCCGCGCCCCAGGTGCCGCCGAAGAACTTGACGCCGTTGGCCGGCAGGTCGTAGCTGATCACGACGTCGGCCGGGTTGGCCGTTGCGCCCTGGATGGTGAGGTTCGGGCGGTCGGCCCAGATGTTCACCGATTCGCGGTAGGTGCCGGGTTTGACGGTGATGGTGCGGGGGAGCGTGCTGCCGCTGGGGATGGAGCCGATAGCGGCCTGCAGGCTGCCAAAGTCGCCGGTTCCATCAAGGGCAACGGTGATGTTGGTGGTGTTGTTCGGGGCATTGTTCTCCCGCGGCCCGGCACCGGCGGCAACGATCTCCGGAACGCGGGCAGCGTCGTCCTTCTGGTAGCTGTAGTTCTGCGATGGGTCAAAGGCGGCCCCCACGTTGTCCTTCCTGCCGCGGGTGCCGTTGAAGATGTTGTCCCGGTTGACCACTTCGGTGGCGGGATCCTTGGCCACAATCGGGTCCTGGACGGTGCTGAAGCTGTTGCCTTCCAGGACCACCTTGGCGGCGTTGCGGCCCATCATCCCGTACTGGCCGATGTCCTGCAGATAGTTGTTGTAGACGTGCGCCGCGGCGGTGTTGTCGAGGCTGAAATTCCGCTGGGTGGTGTTGCGGATCCAGTTGTGGTGGATGGTCATACGGGTTACGGCGTTGGCTGTCCAGCCCACGCCCAGGGCCTTGTTGTTGTCCGCGAACACGTTCCAGGAGTAGGTGACCAGGTCCGAGTCCTTGCGGGTGTCAATCAGGCCGTCGCCCATGCGCTGGATCTTCATGTGGTCCACCCAGACGTGGTGCGTGGTGTCCAGCTGGATGCCGTCGCGGTCATTCTGTGGGGTCTTGCCGTCCCAGTCGCCTGGAATATAGGCATCGCGGATGGTGAAGTTCCGGAAGATGACGTTGGAGGTGTTGATGAGTTTGAAGCCGGCGTTCACCACCTCCGCGCCCGCGCCGGTGCCGATGAAGCTCTTGTTGGCGGCCACCGGGATTTTGATGTAGTCCGTGGCTTTCAGGCTGCCGCTGATGAAGATGACCAGGGGTTCGGGTGCCGCGGCAAAGTCCTTGAGCTCCTGGATGGTGGACGCGGTGACAATCCGGCCCGCCTGCCCGCCCGTGGTTCCGGCCAGGCCGTAACCGGGCAGTGCGGCGAAGCCGTCCGGCGTCTGCTTCCACATCGCCTCGGCCGTGTTTTCAGCAGACGGGGCCGGGGTGGTGGGCAAGGCGCCTGATTGTTGCAGGGTGTTGGGCGGGGCAGCGGTGGCGGCGGGAACTGCCGCCAGGCTTCCCAGGAGGGCGACGGCGGTGGCCGCGCCGAGAAGGCGTCGCAAACTCATACAAAACTCCTTTGTTTTGTGCCCGGGCAGCCTCCAGCCCGGGCACGCGCAATCACGGATGGTTGATGTGCTGATGATGCATGCGGAGATGGTGCCGGACTGGCTTCAGTCCGTTGCCGGTTCGGATGGCGCTGCTGCAGGCCTGCAGTACTTCCGGCTGCCCTGCTTCAGGCCTGCATTACTTCAGGCCGGTGGTGGCGATGCCGTTGATGAGGTACTTCTGCCCGGCGATAAAGAAGCCGATGATGGGGGCAATGGACACCACGGACATGGCGAACATGGGACCCCACATGCTCTGGCCTTCGGAGTCCATAAAGGCCCGCAGTGCCAGGGGAACGGTGTAGAGGTCCTGGTTCTGGATGTACAGCAGGGGACCAAAGAACTCGTTCCAGGTGGAGATGAACGTGAAGATGGCGGTGGTGGCCATCGCCGGAACGCAGAGCGGCAGGATGACCCGCAGGAAGGTCCGGAAGGGGCCGCAGCCGTCAATCTGGGCGGCGTCGTCGAGTTCCCTGGGCAGCGCCTTCATGAACTGGACCATCAGGAAAATAAAGAACGCGTTGGTGGCCATGAAGTTGGGAACGATCAGCGGCAGGTAGGTGTCCAGCCAGCCGAGCTGCGAAAAGATGATGTACTGCGGCACCAGGAGCACGTGGCCGGGGAGCATGAGGGTTCCGAGCATCAGCGCGAAGAACAGCTTCCGGCCGGTGAACTCCATCCGGGCGAAGGCGTAGGCGGCCAGGGCGCAGGAGAAGATGTTGCCCACGATCGAGAACACCACCACGATCAGTGAGTTGATCAGGTACACATGGAAGGGCTGGTCCAGGGCGGTCCAGCCTTGGGCGTAGTTGCTGAAGTCCCAGTTTTCGGGCCACAGCCCCAGTTGCCGGAAGATGTCGTTGCTGGGCTTAAACGAGCTTGAGATCAGCCACAGCAGCGGGTAGAGCATCACCAGGCCAACCAGGCACAGGATGAGGTGCCGGGAGAATCGGGTGCCCGTGGTGCCGGTTAAGGCATCTTCCGCGGGTGCGTCCTTTTTCTGCTTGTTTTTGAGGGGTAGTTCGAGGAGAGCCATAGCGGTGCCTTAATTGTCGTAGAAGACCCAGAACTTGGATGCGATGAAGTTGATGGCAGTGAAAACCGCGATGATCATCAGGAGCAGCCATGCCATGGCGGAGGCATAGCCCATCTCGAACTCCGTGAAGCCCTTTTGGTACAGGTACAGGTTGTAGAACAGGGTGGAATCCGCCGGCCCGCCGGTGCCGCCGCTCATCACATAGCCCTGGGTGAAGGTCTGGAAAGACCCGATCAGCTGCATGATGAGGTTGAAGAAGATGATGGGGCTGATCAGCGGCAGGGTGATGCTGCGGAACTGGCGCCACCGCGATGCGCCGTCAATCGCTGCGGCCTCGTAGTACATGGCGGGGACCTGCCGGAGCCCTGCAAGGAAGATCACCATGGGAGAGCCGAAGGTCCACACGTTCAGGACGATCAGGGTCCCCAGGGCGAATTCCGGGTCGGTGACCCAGGCCGGGCCCTGGATTCCCAGGAGGCCCAGGAAACCGTTGACGATGCCTTCGTTGCCGAAGATGTAGCGCCACAGCATCACGATCGCCACGCTCCCGCCCAGCAGGGACGGCAGGTAGTACACGGAGCGGTAGATCGCCAGGCCCTGGAGGCCGCGGTTAAGTACCAGGGCTATCAGCAGGGCCACTGCCAGCGAGATGGGCACGGAGACGAACGTATAGATAAACGTGACTTTCAGGGACTGCAGGAGGCGCGGGTCCTCGAACATGGCCTGGAAGTTGGCCAGGCCCACGAAGTTCGGCTCGGTGAAGAGGTTGTAGTCCGTAAACGCCAGGTAGAGGGAGGCGAAGAACGGGATGATGGTGAACAGCATGCCGATGAACCACGGCAGAAGGAAGAGGTAGCCCGAACGCTGGTTCTTGCGCTTGAGGCGTGCCCGGCCGGGTTTCCCGCCCGGGGCGGCCAAGGTGGCGGCCGCGCCCGGGGCTTGCTTGGTCAGCACTGACATGGCGCCAGGCTCCTATCGTCGGATGTGCCGGTGTTGGATGTGGCGGCTTCGGATTGTGAAAGGAGGCCCGTGCGCCTACTTGTTGATGGCTGCATTGCTCTTCTCGAGGAACGTCTTCGCGGCATCGGCCGGGGTGACACGGCCGAATTCCACCTCGGTGGCCAGTTGCTTGAGGGTGTCCGCCACAACGCTGGCACCCTTGGGGTAGACGTAAGCCGGGGCGAGATCGTCCTTCTGGATCCCGGCCATCAGGTCGACGAACTTTTTGTCGTCCTCACTGAGTTTGGAGGTGATGGACCCGGCAACCTCGGGGTTGACCGGAACGCCGCGCTGCGTCAGCGTGTGCGCGGCGCCGTCGGCGTCGTTCGTCAGGAAGTCCAGGAGTTTGGCAGCCTCCTTGGGGTGCTTGGATTTGGCGGCGATAGACCACAGCATGGTGGGGTCGGCAGAGTAGCCCCGGCGCTCGCCGGAAGTCTCACCGGGGATACGCAGCAGCACCACTTCTCCTTCAACAGCGTCGTTGTAGCCCTTGTAGTTGTTGATGGGGATGATTTGTGAGGCCACCGTGCCCTTGGCCAGGTAGGACTGGGCGGGGGAACCGCCAATCTGTTCGAAGAATCCCGCCGGCGGGTAGCCCCCGGCCTTGCGCAGGTCGACGCTGTACTGGAACCAGTCGCGGATGGTCTCCTCGCTAACGCCTAGCTTGTTGTCTTTGGTGTAGAAATCCTCGCCGCGCTGCCTGGCAAGCATGATGGGCCCGGTCTCGGTGGACACGTCGTAACCCGCGCCATAGACCTTGCCGCCGGTCTTCTGCGTCACCTCGGTGGCGAACTTCGCGTAGTCTTCCCAGCTCCAGGTCTTGTCGTCCGGAATGGTGACGCCGGCCTGGTCGGTGATGGTCTTGTTGACCACCATGCCAATGGTGGTGACGCCGGTGGCAAGGCCATAGAGCTTGCCGTCTACTTCGCCACGGCTCAGCACCGTGTCCGGGACGTTGCCGAGATCCAGTTCCTTCAGGCTCTTCAAGTCCGCCAGGGTGCCGCGCTGGGCGTACTCCAGAAGGCTGCGGTTGGCCATGGCGAGCACGTCCGGCGGGTTTCCACCGGCGAACCGGGTGGCCAGCTTGTCCGCGTAAGGGCCGCTGTCCTGGTATTCGGTTTTCACCTTGATGCCGGGGTTTTTCTCCTCGAAGATCCGCAGCGCCTCCTCGGTCACTTTGGCACGGTTAGCATCTCCCCAGAAGACGAAGTTGAGCTCCACATCGCCGCCGGCCGACGGGGTTGCACCTCCTCCGCAGCCGCTCAGGGCCAGTCCGGCGGCCGTGATGGCTGCGCCCAAAACCAGCCTGCGGGAGATGGGTGTGCCAACTGTCTTCATCATTGAATGACGCCTCTCTAAAGGGTTTCCACCACAACCGCTGGGTGGTGGTTTCGGTGCGGGATGTCCGGAAAGTTTCTGGAATGGCAAGCGCTCCAACGTGACTGCGGGTGCCAACCGTTCCAAGCGGTACCGTCCATAAAGCGAAACTCAGTAAACGATTTCTAACAAGAGAACGCTGTGACTGTCAACACGTTTTTGGAAACTTGTGTGGATGGCAAGACTCGGAAAGTTTCTGAACTGCTTGCCGATCTATTTCTGATCTGCGTATGCTGATGCCCACATCCTAGAACTGCCCCTCACCGGAGGTCCGCTTGGCCATTCCCATCGATACCCCTGCAGCGGCACGTGGCGTTGCACCGCAGAAGCGTCCTCTTGCCACCCACAACACTTCACTGCAACAACCCGCGCGCTTGTCGCCCCGGCCTTATCTCCACCCGCTGCGGTCAAAGGGGGGTGTGGCTGTCACCGGCGCCGAACCCGCGGACCACCCGCACCATCTCGGGCTGTCCATCGCCTTTTCCGACGTCAACGGAACCAACTTTTGGGGCGGTTCCACCTACACGGCAACCAACGGCCCAATGCAGCTGCCCAACCACGGAAAGCAGGTGCCGCACGGTTGGCAGTCCCCATCGCAGGAAGGCGGCGAGGAACACAGTGAGGAGGAATCAGGCCGGGTCTCGTGGCTCACGGAGGGCGGCCGGGATTTAGCCGTCGAACACCGCCGCATCCAGTATTTCAGCAATACCGGGCCCTCGAGCTGGGCCCTTTCGTTGTCCTCGGTGATTGTCCCGGCGGTGGGCGTACAGCGGCTGGAGGTGTCGTCGTCGGCCGTTAAAGGCAGGAAGGGAGCCGGGTATGGCGGCATTTTCTGGCGCTTTCCGCCAGCAGCCCGCGAGCCGCTGGTCCTGTCGGAGGCAGGGAGCGGCGCAGGCCCCGCCCACGGTTCCGGCTCGCGCTGGCTGTCCATCGGTATGGTCATCGACGCCGCACCCGTGACGGTGATCCTCGCCCAGGATGCCGGCCACATCCTGCCGTGGTTCGTCCGGGCTGAGGGCTACCTTGGTGCCGGGCCGGCAGTGGCGTGGGCCAAGCCCGCCGTCGTGGACCACCACAACCCGCTGAAGCTGGCGCTGCACGCCGTTATCCATGACGGACACGTCCACACGCCCGCCCACGCCCTGGAACTTCTGGACCAGCACCCCCTAATCAACCCCGGCTCTCCCGACAGGACACCATGACCACCCGGATCCCCGCCCCCGTCTACCGCAATCCCATCCTCAACGCCGACTGGCCGGACCCCGACGCCGTGCAGGTCAACAGCGTCTACTACCTCATTGCCTCCAGCTTCAACCGCGTGCCCGGGCTGCCGGTCCTGCGCTCCCGGAACCTGGTGGACTGGGAGCACATCGGCCACGCGCTGACCCAACTGCCGCAGGCCAGCCACTATTCATTGGTGCGGCACGGCAGCGGCGTGTGGGCCCCGGCGCTGCGCCACCACAACGGGCGCTTCTGGATTTTCTACCCGGACCCGGACCACGGCATCTTCGTCCTGAGCTCGGAAAAGGCCGAGGGCCCGTGGACTCAGCCGCACCTGCTCTATGCCGGCCGCGGCCTCATTGATCCTTGCCCCTTATGGGATGACGACGGCCAGGCGTACCTGGTGCATGGCTGGGCGCAGAGCCGGATCGGGGTTAAGAACCGGCTGACGGTCCACCGCATGAGCCCGGATGCCAGCAGGCTCCTCGACAACGGAACCCACGTGATCAACGGGGCTGACCTGCCCGGTTACACCACCCTGGAGGGGCCGAAGTTCTACAAGCGCGAGGGCTGGTACTGGATTTTTGCCCCCGCCGGCGGTGTGTCGACGGGCTGGCAGTCAGTGTTCCGCTCCCGGTCCCCGTTCGGGCCTTATGAGGAGCGGCGCGTCCTGGAACAGGGGGACACCGTGGTCAACGGGCCGCACCAGGGCGCGTGGGTCACCAGCCCCCGCGGCGAGGACTGGTTCCTGCATTTCCAGGACCGCGGGCCATACGGCCGTGTGGTGCACCTGCAGCCCATGGGGTGGACCGGGGACGGCTGGCCCTGGATGGGGGAGCAGGATCCCGACGGCGGACCGGGCACCCCGGTGCCCGCCCACACCTACCCTTTGGGTACTTTTGCCCAGGACGTGTCGCCTCCGGCCAGCGACGACTTCTCCTCACCGAAGCTGGGGCCGCAATGGCACTGGCAGGCGAACCCACAGGAGGACTGGGCGCACCAGTGCGGGGGAGGGCACCTGGTTTTGAAGCCGAAGGCCAACGATCCGGTGAACCTGCGCGAGCTGCCCAACATACTAGGGCAGATCCTGCCGGGCACACCGTCCACCTTCACCACCTCCCTGGAGTTGCAGGATGTGCCGGTGGGGACCCGGGCAGGAGTGGTGGTGCTGGGCCTGAAGTACGCCTGGCTCGGCATCATCCGGACAGCTGAGGGCTATGTCCTCGGTGATGGCAGCGGGGGTGAGGGTCCGCACGAGCAGCGGCTGGGCCGAAGGATTGCGTTGCCGGGCCCCGGGATAGAGCTGCAGATCCGCACCGACGGAACGCCGCGCGCCACTTTCGCCTGGCGTTCCGGACCAGGGAAACCGTGGGAGGTCCAGGGCTGGGACTTCCACGTGGTCAAGGGCCAGTGGATAGGCGCCGAACTGGGCCTTTTCGCCACGTCTCCACTGGGTTCGGAGGAAAGCGGAAATGTTATCGTGGGACCCGTGCGCGTGGACGTTTCGCCCGCCCGCCGCACCACTGCACCGCAACTCGCCGCCGCAACCCCATGACCCCGAGGACTGCCCCCGTGACCGCCACCCCGCGTCCCAAGATCGCTGACGTCGCGGCCGCGGCAGGTGTATCGGTGCCCACCGTTTCCAAGGTGCTCAACGGCCGGACCCATGTTTCCGACGCCACCCGCGCGAGGGTGCAGCAGGCCCTGGAGGACTTGGACTACTCCAAACGCGCCGTTCCAACCACCCAGCCGGGCCTCCTGCAACTTGTGGTCAACAACTTCGATTCCCCCTGGGTGCTGGAACTGATGGAAGGGGTGGAAGCGGCGGCAGGCCGCCTGGGATATGCAGTGGCCTATGCCCGGGCCGAGCATGTAACGCCGGAGCGGTGGCGCAAGCTGCGGGAGCCATCAGTGAACCGGCTCGACGGCGTGCTCCTGCTGGCTCCGCGGAAGGGCTCCCGCCTGGTAAGCATGGTGCGGACCCTGAAGATTCCCGCCGTCGCCATCGACCCCGAGGGCGCGGAAGGACTCGCCATCCCCAGCGTCAGCCCGGCGTCGTTCTCAGGCGCCCTGGCTGCAGTCGGCCACTTGCTGGGGCAGGGCCACCGCCGGATCGGCATCATTACCGGCCGCAAGCACAGTCCCGGACATGGCCGCGCGCGCTATGCCGCCTATGCTGCTGCGTTGCACGAGGCCGGGCTGCCAGTACTGCCCGAGCTGGTACAGGACGGCGATTTCAGCACCGAATCGGGGATGCGGCTCGGCGGGGAATTGCTGGACCTGGCTCAACCGCCCACCGCGATATTCACCGGAAGTGACCTTCAGGCCCTTGGTGTGATGAACGCGGCGGCGCAGCGCTCGCTGCACGTTCCGCAGGACGTCAGCATTGTGGGTTTTGACGATATTTCCCAGGCCGCGTTGACGTCGCCACCACTCACTACGGTGCGGCAGCCCTTGGCTCAGCTGGCTTCCATGGCGGTGGGGATGCTGACCGAACAGCAGGACCAGCCCGGTTCCGCCGCCCCGACTGCCCTGGAAGTGGCAACTGAACTGGTGATCCGCGGAACCACTGCCGCGCCCGCGGACTGACCCCCGTCAGTTGACTCCGGCTCCTACTTCGCCTCGAGTACCAGGTTCTTCAGGTCGTCCAGGGTCTGCTGCATGTGCGCGTCCATCGCTTCGCGGGATCGCGCCGCGTCCCGGGATTCGAGAGCTTCGGCGATGGTCTGGTGATGTCCGATGGCGTGTTCCTGGATCTGGGGCACGGCCGAGGTTTCGGTGCGCCGCTTCTCCAGCACCCTGTGCAGCGGCTCGAACAAAACGGCAACAAAAACATTCTCGGAGGCATGCAGGATCAGGTCGTGAAAGGCGAGGTCCGCTTCCACGAATGCGGCGACATCATTCACCTCATGGGCGGCGCGCATGGCGGCCACGTACCCGAAGAGTGCCTGGATATCACTGTCGCTGATTCGTCCGGCCGCCAGCTCGCACGCGCCGGTTTCCAGCATGCGGCGGAGTTCGATGAGCTGGACGGAGGCTTCGGCTTCGTTTTTGCCCTCGGAGGCTGCCCGCAGCACTGCTTCCAATGATGCCCACCGGTTGAGCGGGTTGACGAACGTGCCGCGGCCGCGTTCCACGCTGAGGATGTGCTGCGCCTGCAGGGTTTTCATGGCTTCGCGGACGGTCATGCGGCTGACTTCGTGCCGGGCGCTGAGTTCGTGCTCTCCGGGGACGAGTGAGCCCGGCGGGAATTCGCCTGCAATGATGCGGTCCAGGAGCTCATCGGCCACCTGGCCTACCAGCGACTTCCTTGCCATGCTGCTGCCCCCATTACTGCCTTTGCGGATATGTCAGACAAGTCTACTTGCGCGTCTTTATGTCCTGTGCCACACTAGCATTCAAATGCAAGATGTCAGACATCTTACAGTTCCATCAGGTTCCGAGGACCCATACACAACGGAGTGCACCGTGAAGCTTGAAGCAGACGTTCTGGCCGCTTACCCGGCCGAGGTCCGGATTCCCGCCAAAGTGGTGGCCAATGTCTTGGCCGCCTCCAATGCGGAGACCCCGCGGGTGCTGGTAGTGCTCGACGACGACCCCACCGGAACCCAGTCCGTGGCAGATCTGCCCGTGCTCACCCGCTGGGACGTCGAGGACTTCATCTGGGCCTTCGGCCAGTCAAAGCCCGCCGTCTACGTCCTGACCAACACCCGCAGCCTGGACCCCGCAGAAGCCGCCGCCCGCAACGAAGAAGTGGTCCGCAACGCCCTCGCCGCCGCCGGGTCTCCCGCTGAACTCCGGCTCGGCTTCGTCAGCCGCAGCGATTCCACCCTTCGCGGCCACTACCCGCTGGAGCCGGACGTCATCGCCGCCACCGTGGCCGACGTCAGCGGGGAAAAGACCGACGGCGTGGTGCTGGTCCCGGCCTTCCCCGACGCCGGGCGGGTCACCATCGGCGGCGTCCACTACATGCGCGGCACCGGAGAGGCAGCAGGCACCCTCACCCCGGTATCCGAGACCGAATTCGCCAAAGACGCCACCTTCGGCTTCACCACCTCCGTGATGGCCGACTACGTCCAGGAGAAGTCCCAGGGACGCCTCGCCGCCGGATCCGTGATCGTCCTGGACCTCAACATCATCCGTGCCGGGGCAGCCGCCCAGGATCCTGGCGCCGGTGCACAGATAAGCGCCAACGCCATCGCCGACGCCATCGAAGCCGCCACGGACTCCACCCCCATCGTGGCCGACATCGTGACCGAAAATGACCTCCGCGCCCTGTCCCTCGGACTGGAAGAAGCCGAACGCCGGGGCAAGAAGCTCCTCTACCGTGTGGGCCCGCCGTTCGGCCGCGCCCGCATCGGCCAGGAGATCCGTGTCGAACTCAGCGGTGCAGAAGCCTACGCCGGCAACACCCCGTCCGAAGCCGGCGGCCTCATCGTCGTCGGATCCCACGTGGGCGTCACCACCCGCCAGCTCAAAGCCCTGACCGAACAGCACAGCGCCGCCCGGATCGTGGAGATCGACGTCGAAAAACTCCTCGGCGATACCGCGGAGGAACACCTGGACCAGACCGTGGGCACCGTCGTCGACGCCCTCCGCGGGGGCGACGTCATCGTCCATACCAGCCGCCTGCTCATCAAGACGGACGACCCCGCCGAAAGCCTGCGGATCGCACGCACGGTGTCGGCCGCCGTCGTCGCCGTGGTGAACCGGACCCTGAAGACTTTCCCGCCGCGGTTCGTCATCGCCAAGGGCGGCATCACCTCCTCCGACGTCGCCGCGCACGGCCTGGAAATCCGCCACGCCATCGTCCGCGGCCCCATGCTCCCCGGAATCGTGAGCCTGTGGGAACCGGTGGACGGCCCCGCCAAGGGCATCCCCTACATCGTCTTCGCCGGCAACGTGGGAGACGACCAGTCCCTCGCCGACGTCACCCGCAAGCTCAGCAACACCTTCTAGCCGGTGGTTGAGCTTGTCGAAACCTGGATTTCGACAGGCTCAATCCCCACCCGCCACAATTCCCGCAAAAATTCAATGGAGAACACCATGACCAGCAATTACACCGTCACCGTCCTGGGCCTCGGCGCCATGGGCCTGCCTATGGCCACCCGCCTCGCGTCCCAGCTGACCGTCCACGGCTTCGACATCGCCGAGCCCCGCCTCAAGCTCGCCGAAGAAGCCGGTATTGCCACGTTCAGCACCGCCCGCGAAGCCGCCAAGGGTGCCGACGCCGTGCTCCTGGCCGTCCGCAACGGCGAGCAGCTCAACGACGTACTGTTCGGCGAAAACGGCGTGGCCTCTGTGCTCGAGCCCGGCGCCGTCGTGATCCTCGGCAGCACCGTAGGCACCGAAGCTATCCCGGCCACCGTCGCCAGGCTGGCGGAATATGGCGTAGAGCTGGTGGATGCACCCCTGTCCGGCGGCCCCAAGCGCGCCGGCGAAGGCGACCTGCTGATCGTCGTCGGCGCTTCTCCCGAAGCCCGGGAAAAGGCCGCCCCCGCGCTGGAACTCCTGGCTTCCACCCTGACCGTGGTAGGCGACAAGCCCGGCGACGGCCAGGCACTCAAGACCGTGAACCAGCTGCTCTGCGGCGTGCACATCGCCGCTGCGGCTGAAGCCATGGCCCTCGCCGACGCCCTGGGACTGGACCAGGCCAAGACGCTTGCCGCCCTCGAAGCCGGTGCTGCCGGCTCCTTTATGCTCTCCAACCGCGGCCCCCGCATCCTGGAGGCTTACAACGAGGAAGGCGCCGAGGTCCTCTCCCGCCTGGACATCTTCGTCAAGGACATGGGCATCGTGGGCAAAGCCACCCGCGCCGCCGGCCTGGCTGCCCCGGTTGCCGCAGCCGCGGAGCAGCTCTACCTCCTGGGCCAGGCCCAGGGCCTCGCCGCCGCCGATGACTCCGCGGTCATCAAGGTGGTCGCCCCCACCAAGCGCACCAACTAGCGCCGCCCTCCAGGGAGGTACGACGACGGCGGTCCCCCCTCCGCCGTCGCCGTACCTCCCGGCAGTTCCCCAGCAGTCCCCAGCGTTCCCCTTAGAAAACCCCAGCGCCTGATTGCCCGTCTTCTGGAAGACTGGCTCGTCAAAGGAGACACCCATCATGAACCACCTCATGAGCCCGCTTATAGTGCGGGCGGCTGATGCCCCGGCCATCAAACCCGCAGTGGAGCTAGGCACCCCGCTGCTGCTCACCATCGCAGCCATCGGCATTGCCGTGCTGCTGGTGATGATCATCCGCTTCAAGATCCAGGCTTTCGTTGCCCTGCTCACGGTCAGCATCATGGTCGCCGTCGCCGCGCAGATACCGCTCAAGGACGTCTTCACCGTTGTGGCCAACGGCGTGGGCAGCACCATGGGCAAAGTGGCACTGCTGATCGCCCTTGGGGCCGTCCTGGGCCGCATGATCGAAGTATCCGGCGGCGTCCAGTCGCTCGCCGCACACTTCACCGAGAAGCTCGGAGCCAAGCGCGTGGCCGTGGCCCTCACCGCCGTCGGCTTCCTGGTGGCCATCCCCGTGTTCTTCGAGGTGGGCGTCATCGTCCTGGTCCCCATCGTGTACGCCTTCGCCAAGATCGCCAAGGTCCACCCGGTCAAGTTCGGCCTTCCCATGGCGGGCATCATGCTGGCAATCCATGTGGCAGTTCCGCCGCACCCCGGCATCGTGGCAGGTGCCGGCGTTTTCGGCGCCGACATCGGACTCATCACCCTGATCTCCCTGGTCATCTGCGTTCCGCTCGGCTTCCTGTCCTACTGGGTTGCCAGCATCATGAACCGCAAGGACTACGAACTGCTCCCGTCCGTCAAGGCACAGGTTGAGGAATTCGGCTCCGACTCGCTGGTGAAGGTGGGCCACGACGGCCCCGGTGCCGCTGCCATCGCTCCGCCGCGTCCGGGCCTGATCATCTTCCTGATCGCTGCTCCCATCGTGCAGATCCTGATCGGCACGATGGGTACGCTCACCATTCCCAAGGACAACTCCTGGTACGGCCTGGCGGCCTTCGTCGGCAACCCGTTCTTCGCCCTCCTCGTCGCCGTCGCCCTGTCCTTCTTCCTGCTGGCGGTCCGCCGCAACTGGTCGCTGAAGGAGACCGGTGAAATCTTCGAAGGCGCGCTGCCTCCCATCGCCTCCATCCTGATGGTGGTTGCCGCCGGCGGCGTGTTCGGCGAAGTCCTGCGTACCTCCGGCATCGGGGCCGCCCTGTCCCAGACCCTGGACCACCTCGGCCTGCCCATCATCGCGCTGGGCTTCGTGATCTCCCTGGCCCTTCGCGCAGCACAGGGCTCGGCCACCGTTGCCATTGTCACCACCACGGGCCTGCTCACCTCCGCCGTCGCCGAAGGCGGCTACACCCCGGCACAGATCGCGGTGATCGTTATCGCCATCGGGTTCGGTGCTCTGGGCCTCTCCCACGTGACCGACGCCGGATTCTGGACCGTAGTCCGCTACTACGGCCTCACCGTCTCGGACGGCCTGAAGACCTGGACCGTCCTCACCACCATCCTCGGACTGGCCGGCTTCGCCCTGACCTTCGTGGCCTGGATCCTGGTGGGAGGCCTGGGCGTCTGATGCGCACCCGACTGGACCACCTGGTCACCTCCGCCCTCCAGCATCGATCCGCGGTCCCGGCCTTCACCTGCTACGACTTCACCACCGCACTGGCCGTGGTGGCCGCGGCGGAGGAAGCCGGCCGGGGCGTCATCCTGCTGGTTGCCCCCAAAACGGCAGCCACGCCCAACGGCCTGCGCCTTATCGGAGCCCTTCGCGGCCTCGCCGATGCTGCGGCCGTTCCCGTTGCGGTGCAGCTTGACCACGCCACTGACCTTAAAGTCATGGCCGACGCCGTTGCGGCGGGTGCGGATTCCGTCCTCGCCGACGGTTCGTCCTTTCCTTACGAGGAGAACATCGCGCTGGTCCGTGCAGCCCGGGAACTCCTGGGACCCGACGTGGTGCTGGAAGCAGAACTGGGCGGCCTGGCCGGCGACGAGGACCGCGCCTTCGGTGCTGACCAGTCCGGCGTGCCAGTGGCCGGGCTGACGGATTCGGCCCAGGTGGAGGACTTCGTGTCCCG
Source organism: Pseudarthrobacter sp. B4EP4b (assembly GCF_006680095.1). Lineage (NCBI taxonomy): Bacteria > Bacillati > Actinomycetota > Actinomycetes > Micrococcales > Micrococcaceae > Pseudarthrobacter > Pseudarthrobacter sp. B4EP4b. The sequence goes on from NZ_VHIJ01000022.1 coordinate 27,262, forward strand.
GACCGGCGCGGAACTGCTGGCCGTCGCCGTCGGCAACGTCCACGGCAGGTACAAGGGCGAGCCGCAGCTGCGCTGGGATGTCCTGCAGGACATCGCCGTGCGGACCCATATCCCGCTGGTGCTCCACGGCGCTTCCGGCATCCCTGCTGAAGAGCTGGTGAAGGCGGCGTCCATGAACGTGGGCAAGGTCAACTTCAACACGGAGCTCCGCACCGGTGTGCTGTCCACCTTGCAGGAGCAGCTGCCGGCCCACCGGTCCGACGGTGAAAACCTCCAGGGGCTCCTGGGCCACTGGAACCACTCGGCGGCCAGCTTCGCCAGCACCACGCTGGCCACGCTCTCACGCTGACGTTTTCCGTCAAGGGGAGGCTAGGATCAAGCAATGATCCTGGCCTCCCTCCTTTTTGCCTTCCTGGCCGCCGCTCTCCATGTCTACATCTTCATCATGGAGTCGGTGACCTGGACCAGGCCGGCCACCTGGAAGCGTTTCGGTGTGGGCTCGCAGGCCGACGCTGAAACCACCAGGCCGTTGGCCTACAACCAGGGCTTCTACAACCTGTTCCTGGCCATTGGAGCTTTCATTGGTATTGGCCTGGTGGCGGTGGGCAACGGGGGATCGGCCCAGTCCGTGGCCGGCTGGACCCTGGTTTTCTCCAGCTGCGGTTCCATGCTGCTGGCCGCCGCAGTGCTGGCCGGAACCGGCAGGAAGTACCTCCGGCCTGCAGCCACCCAGGGCACCCTGCCGCTGCTCGCCGTCGTGCTGGGCATTCTGGCCCTTGTTATGACCTGACTTTCCCAGCCCCTTCTTCAATCCGGAAGCGCCGCAGGGGGACAATGGAGCTGTCAGCAGCGAGGTCTTTTCGTGAGGCAGCATGGTGGGCGGCGTCAGGGAGCGTATGGCATCCCCGGGACCCGGCACGGCAACCGGCCGTGACCCCGTCATCGACCTTGTCCGGTTCTTTTGCCTCGCGCTGGTAGTGGTGGGCCATTGCATGATGGTCAGCCCGGTGTTGCACGCGGACGGCACCGTGACCACGGAAAACACCCTTGCGGAGCAGGACTGGTTTGTGCCCGTCATCTGGATTTTTATGGTCATGCCGCTCTTCTTCGTCACGGGCGGCGCCACCGGCCTGCAGTCGTGGCGGCGGCTCAAGGCCGCCGGCGGCACGGCAGCCCAGTTCGTCCGGCTCCGGCTGCTGCGCCTGGTGCGTCCCGCCATGGCACTGCTGGCCGTGATGTTCCTGGGCCTCGGCGCCGCCGGGCTGATGGGGGTCCACCCGCAGGTGGTGCAGCTGATGGTGGCGGGCGCGGCGATGCCGTTGTGGTTCCTGGCCGCCTACCTGGCGGCGCAGCTGAACATTCCGCTGCTGGCCGCCTGCCACACCCGGGCGCCTTGGCTCACCACGGCCGCCCTGTCGGCGCTGGTGGTGGCAGTGGACTGCCTGCGGGGCGCCCTGCCTGCCCTGGCCTGCGCCAACCTGGTTTTCCTCTGGTGCGCCGTGCAGCAGCTTGGCTTCCTGGCGGCCGACGGGTGCTGGTACAGGGTTTCGCGGTCCGGCCTCGTGGGCATTGCCTTGGCGGCGAATCTTGTCCTGGGAACCGTGACGGGCCTCGGGCTGTACCCGGGCAACATGCTGGTGAACCTCAATCCGCCCACCCTTTGCCTCCTCCTGCTGGGAGTGTCACAGGCTGCCATCCTGGAACTTTCCCGGCCGGCGCTGGCACCGCTGTGCGCCGTGCGGTGGGTGCACGGCCTGCTGTACCGGGCCGGAGTCCGCTCGCTGACCGTGTACCTCTGGCATCTTCCGCTGCTGGTGGGAATGTCCGGCCTGCTTCTCCTCACCCCGGTCCCCAAGCCCCCATCCGGCACGGCTCCATGGTGGTGGGCCAGGCCCGTGGTGCTCCTGGCCCTGCTCCTCCTGCTGCTCCCGGTGGTGGCGGTCTTTGGCCGCCTGGAGGAACGTCCGACGGCGGTCAGCACTTCCCGCTGCCGCGCGCCTGCCGTGGCGGCCGCCGTCGTCGTAACTTTCCTTCCCGTCGCAGCGGCCGCGTTGGGCGGGTTGACGCTGGAACTGCTGGGAGCCGGTGCTGTGTGCTTTGCCATTGCCGTCCTGGTGCTGCGCGGAATTCCGGGCAGGGTGTCCGGTCCTGCGGCGTCCACGTCCCGGGATCCCCGCAGGAGGGGGCACCCGGGCATTGCCAGCGGGGTGAAGTAGTGCCAGTGTCGAACCATGACCGAGAACATGATGTCCACCGAGGATAGGTATACCCCCGACGTCACGCTGCGGCGCAATGACGCGCAACACCGCTACGAGCTGCTGGTGGGCGGCAAGCTTGCCGTGCAGTCCTTCTACCAGGACCTGCCCGGCCATATCGACTTCAGCCACACCGAAACCTCGCCGGACTTCGAAGGCCAGGGCCTGGGCAAGGTCCTCGCCCACTTCGCCCTGGATGACGTTGTGGCAGCAGGAAAGCGGATCATCCCGCACTGCCCGTTCATCGCCGCTTACCTTCGCAAACACGAGGGCTATGAGCAATGCGTGGACTGGCCGGAACGGCCGGCCCGGACCGGCCTGGGAGCGTGAGACGGCGCCAGTAGCCGCTGCTCCTTCCCCTCCAGTCTGCGCCGATCCCGGCCTGCGCGTTATTCTGCCGGGGGGGCAGGGTAATTCCTCCTGAGCGCGGTCTTGCAGAGGGCGCGCGCATAGTGAATGCGCACGCTTCTACAGTGCTGCGCACGCCGGGAAGGAACCGGGGATGGACCACCTCGGAGAACTGTTCGATGTTGCCGTCATAGGCGGCGGGCCGGCCGGGCTGAGCGCCGGAGTTGCCCTCGCCAGGGCGCTGCGCTCAGTGGTGGTGATTGACGCCGGCGGGCAGCGGAACCTGCGGGCGGAGGGAGTGCACGGCTTCCTGACGCGCGAGGGAATGAGCCCCCGGCAGTTCCTTGCTGCCGGACGCGCAGAACTGGAGGGCTACGGCGGGACGGCCGTGACCGGGCTCGTCAACTCCGCCGTACGCGAGGACGGGAACTTTGTCCTTTCGCTCGACGACGGCTCCACCTGCACAGCCCGCCGGCTGCTGATCACGTCGGGCAGTGAGGATGAGCTTCCGGACCTGCCAGGTCTGCGCGAGCGCTGGGGCCGGGACGTTTTGTACTGCCCCTACTGCCACGGCTGGGAGATCCGGAACCAAGCGGTAGGGGTCCTGGCTTCCAGTTCCCATGCCGTGCTCCAGGCCCTGACCTTCCGGCAATGGAGCCGCGACGTGACACTCCTGCTCAACGGCGAACTGACCCTCAGCCCCGGTCAGAGGGAACAGTTGGACGCCCGGTCCGTGAAGGTGGCCGATGGCAGGGTGCGCGGGCTGGTGGTCCAGGATGACAAGCTCAGGGCGGTCACGCTCGACGACGGTTCGGCGGTACCGCTGGAGGTGCTGGTGGTTAATCCGGCAACAGTCAGCAAAACCAACATGCTCGAGGTCCTGGGGCTGGAACCCGACAGCCTTGAAGAGGGGCCGGGGACCCGCCTGCACACCGACGACTCCGGCCTGACATCCTGTCCTGGAGTGTGGGCCGCAGGCAATGTCACGGATGTGTCCGCGCAGGTGATGACGGCCGCGGCCGCTGGGCTGAAAGCTGCCGCCGCCATCAACGCGGACCTGGTGCTGGAGGATACCCGGCTGGCGGTGGAGGCTGCCCGGGCTCCCGCACGTTAGCGGGGCCGGGCAATTCTTTTCGAGTAGGTAAGAGGCGGCGAGGCGACCCGTGGTTGCCCGCGGCCGGCCGCGTTGGCAGGGGCTACAGTGGCGCCGGGGGCGTCAGCTGGCCAGGGCGTGTGCCTCGGCCACGGGAACATCGATGGTGAAGCCGCAGGCGCAGCGGTAGGTTTCCACAGCGGGTGACGGACCCGCCGGGGACACGGCGGCCGGTGACGGGGCGCCGACAGGAATGACCGTGGCGCCATCCACCCGCACCGGCTGGAAGAGGGGCGTCTCAGCCGGATCCACACGCTTCATCGGCGTCCGGCAATGCATCCTTGAGTTCAACGTCTCCAGCAAACCCAGGTCCACAGGACGGATGGAGCCAACGGGAGCTCCTGCTTCTGCTGCTGTTCCCATTGGGGCCGCGAGGTGGTCTTGTGTTGCGGTGGTCATGATGTTCGTCCTTGGGCTTCTTACGGTCCTGCCGGCGTTGGCAGCCCGCCGCGGTTGCTTGCGGAGGTTCATTTACCCCATAAGCAAAGCATGCTTACTAATCCCGAAACAAATCCGCATGTTCCCCAGGTCACATATCCGGTTCCCCTGGATGAGCCCTAGTGCCCGGGGCATGCCTTCGCTGCCACTGGTGCGCGTGCCAGAACAGCAGGCCAATGATGGCGATGATGCCGCTCAATACCGCGTGCGGGGCAAAGGTGTAAATCACAAAGGATAAGGGCATCGCCCCACTTGAGGGCCCTATCGTGAAGTTGGCGTTGAGGAAAGCCAGGATTGCACCGCCCAGCAGTGCTATGGCAAGTACCCACAAGACGGCGATAAATGGGTTCACGGCGGCAAGAAGGCGTCCTTCAGGCTGATTCTCCGCCATGGCCGGATTAGCCTCGGCCCCCACCGGATTTCCGTCCTGGTCCACTTCCCGGAAGCCGATCGCACCGGCTGGCTGCTCCATGTTTCCCCCCTGATGGATCCGCGGCCTGGCGGGCCGCCCGTACCCCCACCCTAGTCCGCCGTCATTCCCTTTTGGGTTGGCCGTGACGGGAGGCGACGGCGGGGCATTCTGCAGCCGGAGGAGCAGGGCGCCTGGCCAACCCGTTGACCCGGTTCGGCGGGTAAGGCGACGGAAGAAGGACTGGCAAAAGGCGCCAGGTGCACGGCTAGGCTGGCACCATGACCTCAGATATCACTTCGATTTCCGGAACTACAGCCCTGGTCACCGGTGCCAGTGCAGGCCTGGGTGCGGAGTTCGCACGGCAGTTGGCGGAACAGGGCCACAACCTGGTGCTGGTGGCGCGGGACCGGGCCCGCCTCGAGGAAACGGCGGCGGGCCTGGAACGGCGTTACGGAATCACGGCTGAGGTGCTGCCCGCGGACCTGACGGACGATGCAGACGTTGCCGCCGTCGTCGGACGCTTGTCCGATGCCCGGCGGCCGGTGGGAATCCTGGTCAACAACGCCGGCATCGGGCTGCTGCACAACTTCGAGGACAACCCCGTCTCCGAGGAGAAACTGCACCTGAAGCTGCATGTGGAAACGTCCATGGTGCTGGCGCATGCCGCCCTGAAGGGCATGCTGGACCGTGGCGAGGGACGGATCATCAACGTGGCCAGCATCGCCGCGTTCCTGCCGCGGGGCACGTATTCCGCGGCGAAGGCGTGGATGCTGAGCTTCAGCCGGTGGGCCAACCTGGCCTACGGTGCCCGGGGCGTGAAAGTCACGGCGGTCTGCCCAGGCTTTGTCCACACGGAATTCCATGAGCGCATGGGCATGGACAAGTCCGTGGTTCCATCGTGGACCTGGCTGCGTCCGGGGCGCGTGGTCCGGGAGGGGCTGGCGGACAATGCCAGGGGCAAAGCCGTTTCCATCCCCACCAAACGCTACAAAGTGGTGGCTGCGCTGGCGCGGATCGCCCCGGCGAAGCTAGTGGCGGGCCCGCCGCGGAAGCCCAAGGAGGGCAGCAACGGTCCGTGACCCTGCCCGCCGCACCGCTACCACCACCGCAATGCCCACCAGCGCGCCCACCAGGGTCTCCACACCGCGTTCCAGGATCAGGACCGCGGGGTCGATGGGTGCGGCAAGCTGGGTCATCAGCAGGATCACCGGCGTAAAGGAAACCATGGCCAGGCCGTAGTGGCGGGCCATAAACAGCTCGGTGGTGAACTGGAACAGGATCACCAGGACGGCCAGCAGCACGGCCTGCTGCCCCGGGAACAGGCCCGCAAGGGTCCACGGCCCGGGAATAAGGACGACGGCGGTCACGGCCAGTCCCACGAACGTTCCCACGATGCGGTGGATGCCCCGCCGGACGCTGCTGGGCAGGTCGGCGCCGGCGAGGGGAACGGCTGCTGCGGCCATCGCCCAGTGCGGATGGCCGCTGCCGCTGAGGACCCCCACGGTACCGGCCGCCCCCACGGCGAGCACGTACCGGGTGGCGTGCACCAGCACCTCGCGCCGGCCGGCGGGCTGCAGCGCGGCCGCCGCCCGGGCGGCACCCCGGTGCCAGGATCTGTGCCGGACCCAGCCGCCGAAACCCACCAGCAAGGAAAAAGCAGCAGCCCCTGCCGCAACGAGCAGGGCCAGGTACCAGGGAACTGGCACCGGGACCGAGGCACACGCTCCAAGCGCCAGGATGCCAAAGAACGGGCCGTTTGGCTTGAGCCGCACCCGGTCGGCGAAGACGGATCCCACCCCGGCCAGGACAGCTTCCACGCCCACAAGCCACCAGGACTGCAGGTGGTTGACTGACAGCAAGAGGCCGGCAGTCACGCCGCCCAACAGGACCACCGCGGCCTGGCACTGGTGCAGAAAGCGGAGCTGGTGCGGCTCCGAGCGCCCGTACATCCCGGTCAAGGCGCCAAAGACGGCGTACATGATGAGGTCGGTCCGGCCCACGGCCAGGAGCAGGAGCGAGGGGACGGCGACGCTAATGGCCACGCGCAGGGCGGCGAGGTGGTCCCGGTTTGCGGGTTCCAGCCGGTGGAGGGCACGCACCTGCTCCATCAGAAGCCTCATGCCGCACCGTCCCTGCCTATACCCCGGATCCCCTTCAAGGTCCCTTTGGAAAGTACCATCGGACCCCGCCGGACGGCATGTCCTGGAGCCTCGTGGGGAAACAAAACGACATGGGCGGCCGCACGGCAAAGGCCCGCCCCGCGCGCTTTTTATGGAAGCTGCGCGGGACGGGCCTTGGGAGCGTGGGCTGCTGGTCTGCCCGGTCCGGACTCTGCGGGCCCGGATGGCTAAATCTGGTTTGGCTACATCTGGGCCGCTAGACCTGGGCTGGAACCTTTTCGGCACTGGAATCGGTGATGTCCTGGGTCTCGAACGGGAGCTCGTCCAGGTCGATCAGCGGGTTCTCGTCCTGGGTGGCCACCAGTTCGCGGGCCTCAGCCTGGGTGTCCACGCTGGGCATGGAGCCGGGGAGGGGACGCTGGGCCGATTCCTTCAGGAAGTAGATGGCCACGGCGCCTACCAGCGAGGTGCCCATGAGGTAGTAGGCAGGCATCATGTCGTTACCGGTGGCGCTGATCAGGGCTGCCACGATGAACGGGGTGGTGCCGCCGAAGATGGCCACCGAGAAGTTGTAGGCGATACCCATGGCGCCATAGCGGCTGGACGTGGGGAACTGGGCCGGAAGGGCCGAGGCCAGGTTGGCCACGTAGAAGGTCACCGGGAACGCGATGAGTGCAAGGCCGGCCAGCGTGGACCAGATCTCGCCGACGCCGATGAGCATAAAGGCCGGCGCGGCCAGGACAACTGTGCTCAGCGCACCGATCCACAGCACGGGCCGGCGGCCGATCCGGTCGGACAGCTTGCCGGTCAGCGGGATGCAGAGGCTCATCACCACCAGGACGGGGATGGTCAGCAGCGTGCCGTGCACCTCGTCGTAGCCCTTGGCCTCGGTGAGGTAGGTCGGCATGTAGGACGTCAGCGCATAGCCGGCGGTGTTGGCTGCGGCCACCAGGACCATCGCCACAATGATCGAGCGCCAGTAGGCCTTCACGATTCCTACCGGGCCCTTTGCCGTTGCCAAGTCAGTTGCGGCGGCGTGCTTGGCGAGGTCTTCCTGCGCGTCCAAGGTGGCCTGGAATTGGGGGGATTCCTCGATCTTGCTCCGGAAGTAGATGGCGATCAGGCCCATCGGACCGGCCACCAGGAACGGGATGCGCCAGCCCCACTCCTCCATAACGCCCTGGCCCAGGGTCAGCTGCAGCACGGAGACCAGCGCTGCGCCCAGGGCAAAGCCGAAGTAGCTGCCCATATCCAGGAAGCTGGCGAAGAAGCCGCGGCGCTTGTCCGGAGCGTACTCGCTCACGAAGGTGGTGGCGCCGGCGTATTCACCGCCCGTGGAGAAGCCCTGGACGATCTTCAGCAGGACCAGGAGGCCGGCGGCCCACAGCCCGATCTGCGCGTAGCCGGGGAGGAGCCCGATGGCGAACGTGCTTGCTGCCATGATCATCAATGTGGTGGCGAGGATCTTCTGCCGGCCGACCTTGTCGCCAAGCCAGCCGAAGATCACACCGCCGAGCGGCCGGGCGATAAACGTTGCGGCAAAAGTTCCGAGCAGGAACAGCGTCTGGGTGGTGGGATCGGATTCAGGCAGGAAGACCGGCCCCATGGTGGTGATGAGGTAGCCGAAAACGCCTACGTCGTACCACTCCATGGTGTTACCCACGATGGTTCCGCCCAGTGCTTTCTTAAGCATGGGCTGGTTCACCACGTTGACGTCCGACTCCTTGAGCCGGCGGCGCCCGAGTTTTATCGGCTTCCGTGGTGCTTTGGCAGCCGCGGGTGGGGTGCCCGGGGGTGTTGCTGGGTTGGTTCCGGAGGCGCTGTACGTGCCTGCGGAAGAGTCGGTGATGCTTCGGTCTGTGGGCATTTGGGCAACTCCTGTGGAGGTCATTTGCTTGCGACTTATAGCTGCCCCGCTCCGGGCAGGCCTTCAATTTTACGCGAAACCCATGGCGCCCGCCGGTTTAATCCCGTAGGATCAACCCTTTTCGGCACTTTTCATGGCGACTTCACTGAGATCTTTTCCCTGCTTTTCCCGCGCCAGCACTGGGATCGGCACGGTGCAAGGCAATCGTTACCGAATTTTTTCCCGATAGTGCCCCGGAGGGCTGCTTTTAGCACGCGCCGGGAAGCGAATTGTGACGCCGCCCACGGCCTTACGGAGGCCGCTTCATGGCGGGGGTTCACAGGTGCCCGGCGGTTCCCTAAGGTGGTGCCATGGGAACACTTTCTTAGGGCAGGCGGACGCCTGCGGCCTGGCGGTTGCCGGCCACCCACAGTCGCACGGGCCTTGCCGGGCCCCACTTTGGTAACACTTCATTTCATTGCGGAAAGGAAGAACAAATGGCTGACGAAATCACCCGAAAAAACCTTGCGCCTGAAGTCGCTGACCACCTGGCGGAGGCAATGAAAGCCCCCGATATGCCAAGCGCGGAGGCTCCGGCCGTCTCCATGGACTCAGGTGCAGCGGGCTCCTGGCCCGATGGCAACGGGAAGCGGCGGCACCCCAAGGAACGCGGGGCCGGTCACGGACGCATGGGGCAGGGGGCAGCCGTAACGGCGGTCCACCGCACCAGCCGGCCGCAGATGCCGCACTCGTCCTAGGAGCACGCGCGTTTAGGACACACGTCCATAAGGGGAAACGGCCGGGCGACACCCACATTTCGGGGTTGCCCGGCCGTTTCAGTCTCCTGGAATGCGGATCGCCGCGCGGACCTACGCTTCCGGCACCACCTCAGATGGTTCCTTATCGAGCCGCCAGCCGCGCCATACGGGGTGCCTCAGCCGCCCGGTCCCGGTCCACTCGCTGTAGGTCACCTCACCCACCAAGCGGGGACTGACCCACCGGGCATCGGCAGCATCTTCACGGGGGACGTCCTGGAAGGGCGACGTTTTCCGGGCCAGCCGGTCCACGGTTTGCCGGAGCTCGGTGAGTTCACGCCAGCTGAAACCGCTGCCCACCCTGCCCACATAGCGCAGGTTCTGCCCGTCCGGGATGCCCACCAGCAGCGATCCCACCGACCCCGCGCGGGCGCCCTTCCCGGGCCGCCAGCCGCCCACCACCACTTCCTGGGTCTGGTCGAGCTTGAGCTTGATCCACGTGCGGGTCCGCTGTCCACTGACGTAGCGGCTGTCGGTGCGCTTTGCCATCACGCCTTCGAGGCCAAGTTCCCGCGCGCTCTCGAGGATGTGTCCCACCGGCTCATCAAGGACCATCGACAGGTCCACCGGGCAGTCCGAAGGACTGAAGAACTTCTCCAGCCGGGCGCGCCGCTTGGCGAGGGGCAGCGTGCGAAGGTCCGTCCCGCCGTCGTACAGCAGATCGAAAAGCATCAGCCGGACCGGGATGGCCCTGCGGGCTTTGGCGACGTCGGCGGGCCGGGTGAGCTTCATGCGGCCTTGCAGCAGGCCGAAGTCAGGCCGGCCGGAAGGTCCGACGGCGATAATCTCGCCGTCGGCGACGAACGGCTGGGGCGGCCAGCAGCCCCTGTCCGTGAACTCGGGGTAGGTCCTGGTGACGTCGTTCCCGTTGCGGCTGAAGATACGAATGGTCTGTTCGTCGGCCACGAGGATGGCGCGCACCCCGTCCCACTTGAGCTCGAACTGCCAGTTGCTGCCCTGCAGGTCCGCTGCTTTCCCGGACGTAGCCATCATCGGCCTGAAATCTTCAGGTGATGCTGCAGCGGCGGGGGCTTTTTCACCGGGCTGCCCGGATTCGCTGTCCGGCTCCACAACGGACTCCTCCGCAACTTCCCCTGCCACACCCTCCGGGCTGGCCGCAGTCTCCTCATGGTCCGGCTCTTCGTCCCCCTCCTCCGGCTCCTCCGGCACGGCGGCAGGCCGGTGCCTGCTCGGCCGGTCTTTGTCCATGAGGTGGATCAGCCACTGGCCTTCGGCATCCTTGCCCTGGCCGCGGCCGGTATGGATGAGAGCCACCTTCTTCGTCCCGCCCAGGCCGCCGCCCTCGGAACCGTACAGGGTAACAATCACTTCCCGCCCATTGATCCACTTGTGCAGTTCATAGGTTCCGTGATCCCAAATGGTCATTTCGCCGGCACCGTACTCTCCCTTGGGGATGGTCCCGTGAAAGGTGAGGTAGTCCATCGGATGGTCCTCTGTCTGGACCGCCAGGTGGTTCGTGCCGCCGCTTTCAGGGACGCCTTTCGGCAGCGCCCAGGACACCAGGACGCCGTCGTGCTCCAGCCGGAGGTCGAAGTGGAGCCGGCTGGCGTGGTGCTCCTGGATGACAAACGCGTCCCCGCTGCCGGCCATGCCGCTGAACGGTTCCGGCGTGGCGTTGGGATCACGCATGGAGCGGTACTTGCCCAGGCGCGGGTCGCCGTCGTGATGCTTGTCCGGTACGTCAATGCTTTGGTCCGAGGCGCGGAAATTCGAGGCGCGGACGACGGCGGCAAACGGGTCAGTGCCGTCCTGCACCCGGCGCAGCACGGCCTGGTAGTCCAGATGCTTCAGTCCCGGCGAACCGATCTCCTCCCACATCCGGGGAGCGGCCACCATCGGAGTGGGGCGGCCGCGCAGCGAATACGGCACGATGGTGGTTTTGGCGGCGTTGTTCTGGCTCCAGTCCACCAGCACCTTGCCCTTGCGCAGTGTTTTTTTCATGTCACTGACGGCCAGGTCCGGATGGTCCGCTTCCAGGGCGCGGGCCAGTTCGCGGGCGAACGCGGAGATCTGGTCGGAGGTCTGGCTCCGGTCAAGAGCGGCGTAGAGGTGGATGCCTTTGCTGCCACTGGTCACCGGGACCGGGTCCAGTCCCACGTCCTCGAGGATGCCGCGAGCCAGCAAGGCGACTTCCACGCACTCCTCCAGTCCGGCGCCCGTGCCGGGATCGAGGTCCAGGACCAGCCGGTCCGGATTCAGCTGGTTGCCGTGCGAATCCACCTGCCATTGGGGGACGTGGATTTCCAGGGAGTTGATCTGCCCGAACCAGGTCAGCGTGGCGGGATCATTCACCATGGGGTAGTGGATGGTCCGGTCCTTGTGGGTGATGGCCGCACGGGGAAGCCAGCCGGGGGCGGAGTCTTCCAGGTTTTTCTGGAAGAAGACCTCGCCGGGCTTTTCTTCCGTTCCGACGCCGTTGACCCACCTCTTCCGGGTGGCCGGCCGGTTGGCTGCGGCGGGGATCAGAACGTGTGCCACGGCGGCGTAGTAGGCGAGGATGTCCGCCTTGGTGGTGCCGGTCTCCGGATAGATGACCTTGCCCAGGTTGGTGAGGGTCATTTCCCTGCCGGCAACCCGGACACGCTCCTTAGCGGCGGCCACAGGTCTTCACCTCCGGCGCTCCTTGCTGTTGACTTAGGGAATGAGAGCCATCTGGAAAGGTGCCATCGCGTTTGGCCTGGTCAACGTACCCGTGAAGGTCTACAGCGCAACCGAAGATCATGACATCAGTCTGCACCAGGTCCACAACGCCGACGGCGGCCGGATCCGCTACCAGCGCAGGTGCGAGGTGTGCAGCCAGGTCATCGATTACTCGGACATCGAGAAGGCCTACGAGGAGGACGGCAAGACCGTGGTCCTCTCCAAGGACGAGCTCAAGGCCATTCCGGCCGAAAACAGCCACGAGATCGAAGTGGTCCAGTTCGTCCCTTCTGAGCAGCTTGAACCCATGATGTTCGAGAAGAGTTACTACCTGGAGCCGGACTCCAAGTCGCCCAAGGCCTACGTGCTGCTCAGGCGCGCGCTCGAGGACACGGACAGGGTGGCCATCGTCCAGTTCGCCCTGCGCGAGAAGACCCGGCTGGGGGCGCTCCGCATTAAGGACGACGTCCTGGTGCTGCAGTCCCTGCTCTGGCCGGACGAGGTGCGCGAAGCGAACTTCCCTTCGCTGGACGTATCCATCAAGATCTCTCCGCAGGAGCGGGACATGTCCGCGGCCCTGGTGGAATCCATGGCCGCCGATTTCGACCCCGAGCACTTCACCGACGACTACCAGGTGCAGCTGCGCCAGCTCATCGAGGCCAAACTCGAGCAGGGCGATGCCCTGGACACCGACGAGACCTTTGGTGTGGAGGCCGGTGAAGGCGGCAAGGGTGAGGTCATTGACCTGATGGAGGCGCTGAAGCGGAGCCTGGACCGGAAGCGCGGGGGAGGGGCTGGAACTGCTGCCGGCGGCTCCGATGACACAGCCGGCTCCACGGAATCCGAGGACGACGAAGAGGCAGCTGCCAAGCCGGCGCGCAAGCGGGCTGCGGCCGGCAAAGCGACGGAAAGCAAGTCCGCTGAGACCAAGTCCACGGCCGGCAAGACCACCGCGAGCAAGAGTACCGCGAGCAAGAGCACCGCCAAGTCCACGGACAGCAAGTCCGCTGCCAAGACCGGCGCCACCAAATCCACCGCTAAATCCACGGCGAGCAAAACTGCCGACAAGCCTGCCGCGAAAACCGCCGCCGGCAAGGCAACGAGCACCAGGACGCGCAAGCCGGCGTGACCATCGCGGTCCCGCCAGGAGCGCTGCCTGGGTGCGTGCCATAGCTATGAAACTACTGAGCGTTCCGGCTTTGCGATAGCGGGTGTTCCCGTTCGTTGCCCCTGGCGCAGTGCCCGTTTCAGCTGTCCCTTTACAGCGAACGCGGGCGCGTCCACAATGAGTCGCATCACAGCCTCCGCTGTGCCGGCAGCGCGCTGTTACTCACTGGGAACATTCACAGTAGGGAGGCACAGTCATGACTGAACAGGCTGATGTTCTGGAAGCGGACCGGGCGCTCAAGCAAAAGCACCGCGCCATGTGGGCCTCTGGGGACTACCCTGCGCTCGCGAGTGAGTTGCTCCCTGAGCTGGGGGCGATCCTCGTTGAAGCCTGCGGCATCACGTCGCGCCAGCGTGTCCTGGACGTGGCCTCCGGCGCCGGGAACGCCGCCATCCCCGCCGCGATGATGGGGGCGAAGGTAGTAGCGAGCGACCTCACCCCGGAGCTGTTCGACGCCGGCCGCCACCAGGCCGCCGACCGCGGCGTTGAGCTGGAATGGAAAGAGGGGGACGCCGAGGCCCTGCCGTTCGGCGACGAAGAGTTCGATACCGTGATGTCCTGCCTTGGTGTGATGTTCGCGCCGCACCACCAGGCCGCAGCGGACCAGCTCCTGCGCGTCTGCAAGCCGGGCGGCACCATCGGGCTGCTCAGCTGGACGCCGGAAGGGTTCATCGGCAAGATGTTCGCCGCCTTGAAGCCGTTCGCCCCGCCGCCGCCACCGGGTTCGCAACCGGCGCCGCTGTGGGGGAGCGAGGATCATGTACGCGAACTGCTTGGGAGCGGGGTCACCGACGTCAAGGCCCGCAAACAGTCCCTGGCGGTCCGCAGTTTCCACCAGCCCGAGGATTTCGTGCGCTACTTCAAATCGCACTACGGCCCCACCATCTCCGTGTACAAGTTCATTGCGGAGGACAGCGCCAGGGTCAAGGAACTGGACGCTGCGCTGATCGAACTTGCTGAGTCCTTCGGCGATGCCCACGGTGATTCCCCGTTCCAGATGGAATGGGAGTACCTGCTGTTGACGGCGAAGAAGGCCAAGTCCAATGCCCGGTGACTACCTTGCGGCGTCGGCCGTCACCATCGAGGCCCCGCCCGGCCGGGTGTGGGACGTCATCACGGATCCGGCGGCCACGAAGGAGTTTATGTTCGGCGCCGATCTCGCCACGGACTGGAGTGTTGGCGGACCCATCACCTGGCAGGGCACCTGGGAAGGCAAGGAGTACCAGGACAAGGGAGTGGTCCTCGACGTGGAACCCGGCCGGCGGCTGGTGTACACGCACTTCAGTCCGCTCACGGGCCAGGAGGACAAGCCGGAAAACTACCACACGCTCACCTGGACGCTGCAGGACCAGGGCGGCCGGACGCTGCTGACGCTGTCCCAGGACAACAACCCCACAGCGGAGGCGGCAGAGCACTCGCAGGGTATGTGGGACAAGCTGGTGGCGGACGTCAAGAGGCTGTCCGAGCGCGGCTGACCCGCCCCCGCCCAACTAAGTAGCGCTAAGTGTCGTTATGAACGCTCATAACGACACTTAGCGCTACCTACTTGGACCGCTTAACGCCGGCAGCCGCCGTCGGACACCTCCCGGGGAAGGGAAGTCCGACGGCGGCCGCGCGGCTTTGGTGCCTGTGGCAGCGGGGCTGCTACTCGGCGTCGTGATCCGTTTCGAGGATCTGGACCAGGTGGTCCAGGGCGGTCTCAGCGCCGTCGCCCTCGGCCCGGAGGACCACTACGTCGCCGTGGGAGGCGCCGAGGCTCATGAGGGACAGGATGCTGGCAGCGTCCATCGCCTCGTCGGCCGGCTCGCCTTCGCGGGCGATGGTGATGTCCAGGTCGTACTCGCCGGCTGCCTCGGCAAAGATGGCGGCGGGGCGGGCGTGCAGGCCCACGCGGCTGGCGACGGTTGCTGTGCGTTCTGGCATTTTTGCTCCTTTGTCTTCCGGCGGGATGGTTGGACGCCGGGTAGCGGTAGTGGGTGGGGCAGGGTCAGACGGTTGCTGGAACGGTCTCCACCGTAGCAGCGGTCTTCGGGGCTGCCCAGCGCTTGAGGGCCACTACGGCCAGCGCGCTGACGATGGTTCCGGCGATGATGGACAAGACGAACATCAGCAGGTTGCCGATCGCGAAGAACACGAAGATGCCGCCATGGGGTGCCTGCGAGGTGACGTTGAAGGCCATGCAGAGCGCGCCGGTGAGGGCGCCGCCCACCATGCTGGCAGGAATCACGCGCAGCGGATCTGCGGCAGCAAACGGGATGGCGCCTTCGGAGATGAAGGAGGCACCCAGCAGCCAGGCGGCCTTGCCGTTTTCACGCTCGGCCAGGCTGAAGAGCTTCTTGTCCAGGACGGTGGCCAGGGCCATCGCCAGCGGGGGCACCATGCCTGCGGCCATGACGGTCGCCATGATCTGCCACGGCGCCTGGTTGGTGGCGCTGCCTGCACTGAGACCGGCCACAGCGAAGGCGTAGGCCACCTTGTTGACGGGTCCACCAAGGTCGAAGCACATCATGAGGCCGAGGATGATACCCAGGACCACGGCGGAGGCGCCGGTCATGCCGGTGAGCCAACCGTTGAGCGCGTTGGTGAGGCCGGCGATGGGTCCGCCGAGTACCAGGAACATCAGGCCGGAGGCAACAATGGAGGCAAGCAGCGGGATAATCACCACGGGCATCAGGCCGCGCAGCCAGCGGGGCACCTGCCAAGTGCCGATGAGGTGCGCGATGTAGCCGGCCAGCAGGCCGCCCACAATGCCGCCGAGGAACCCGGCGCCCATGAAACCGGACACGGCACCGGCAACGAAGCCGGGGGCGATGCCGGGACGGTCAGCGATGGCGTAGGCGATGTAACCGGCCAGTGCGGGGACCAGGAACCCCATGGACAGGGCGCCGATCTTGAACAGGACCGCGCCAAGGTAAATGGCCAGGCCGCCCTCGGGCAGGTTCCCGAAGTTGTTGGCCAGGACTACCTTGTCCGCCACGCTGGTGATGTTGTATCCGCCCAGCAGGAAGCCCAGGGCGATCAGCAGCCCGCCGCCGGCGACGAACGGAATCATGTAGCTGACACCGGTGAGCAGCGCGCGCTTGAGCTTCTGGCCGATGTGCTCGCCCTTTTCCTCTGCATCGTGCTCTGCCTGCTCTTCAGCCCCGAAGTGCGGGACACGGCGGGCGTTGGGGTTGTCGGCGGCGGCGAGGGCCTCCTGGACCATCTTGGCCGGCTCGTCGATGCCACGCTTGACAGGTGCATTGATGACGGGCATGCCGGCGAAGCGTTCCTTGCCGCGTACGTCCACGTCCACGGCGAAGATCACGGCGTCGGCGGCGGCGATGACGGCGGGGTCCAGCGGCTTGGCGCCGGAGGAACCCTGGGTCTCCACCTGCAGGTCAACGCCGGCTTCCTGTGCGGCCAGGACGAGGGAGTCGGCTGCCATGTAGGTGTGGGCGATGCCGGTGGGGCACGCGGTCACGGCAACGAGGCGCTTGGGCCCCCGGGCTGCCGAAGCCCCGGTGGTTGAGCTTGTCGAGACCGAGCCCGCCGAAGAAGAACCTGCCGAAGCGCTGGCGGCAGCGCCGGCTGCAACACCGGCAGCAGCTGCAGGCGCGGCGGCGTGTGCCGCAGGCTTGTCAGCCAGCGCACCGTCCACCAGCTCAACGATCTCCTCGCGGGAGGTGGCGTTGCGCAGTGCTGCGGTGAAGTCCTTTTTGATCAGGGACCTGGCGAGCTTGGAGAGCAGCTTCAGGTGCGCCTGGTCCGCGCCGTCCGGGGCTGCGATAAAGAAGACCAGGTCCGCCGGGCCGTCCTTGGCGCCGAAGTCCACCTTGGGGTCCAGGCGTGCCATGGCCAGGGTGGGTTCGGTGACGGCCGCGGAGCGGCAGTGCGGGATGGCTATACCGCCGGGAATGCCCGTGGCGGTCTTCTGCTCGCGGGCGAAGGCATCGGCGAAGAGGCCTTCGACTTCTGATGCGCGTCCGGTGGCAGCTACTTTGCTTGCCAGGTGCCGGATCACCGTCTCGGGGGAATTGCCCAGGTTCTGGTCGAGCTCGACCAGTTCCGTGGTGATGAGCTGGGTCACTGTCAATCCTTTCGAAGGGCCGTGATGGTTACGGCATCCGGGGTGGTTTGGTGAACTGCCGGGACCGTGGAGCCCGGCAGGGAGGCGGCTGCGGCACCGTGGGCCACCGCCTGACGAAGGCAATCGGCCGGGGCGGCGCCCTGGCCTTGGGCGAGCAGGTAGCCTGCAAGGGCTGAATCGCCCGCGCCGACAGTACTGACCGCGGCGACCGGCGGGTGCGTGGCCAGCCACGCGCCGTCGGCCGTTACCAGGACAGCTCCCTTGGAACCGAGAGTTGCCAGCACAGCACCCACACCGGAACGTACGATGGCGGCGGCTGCTGCTGCGGCAGCAGCCGGGTCCGCTTCCAGTTCGTCAGCGGTGGCCGGTGAAGCGAAACCGGCTGCGGCAGCCAGTTCAGCCAGTTCTTCGGCGTTGGGTTTGAGGAGGTCCGGTTTTCCCGAACCAGTGCCTGCCCCCGCCAGGCCGTCGCCGGACGGACTATCGCTGGAGACGGCGGCGGCAAGAGGGGCGCCCGAGGAATCCACCGCGATCTGCGGGGCGGTTCCATCAGCGGCGGAACGCAACCGGCGCGCCGCCGTGGCGTAGAAGTCGGCGGGGAATCCGGGAGGCAGCGAACCGGCCAGGACCACCCAGCTGGCGCCGCGGGCGCTCTCCACCAGCAGCTTGATCAGGGCTTCCTGCTGGTTTTCATCCAGCAAGGGGCCTGGTTCGTTGATCTTGGTGGTCACGCCGCCGGGTTCGGTGAGCGCAACGTTGGTTCGCAGGGGCTCACCGATGGGCAGGGAAACGAAAGGCACCCCGCTTTCGCGCAGGCCGGCCAGGACAGGATCGCTGTCCGCGCCGGGGAGGACCGCAAGGGATTCGAGGCCGGAGGCCACCAGGGCACGGGAGACGTTGACGCCCTTGCCGCCGGACTCCTGGCTGACGGAGACGGCGCGCTGCACTTCGCCCCGTTCCAGCGGGCCGGGAAGGGCCACCGTCCGGTCGAGGCTCGGGTTGGCCGTGAAGGTGACGATCATGCGATCACCACGTCCACGCCGGCGTCCTCAAGGGCGGCTGCGAGTTCCGGGCCGGGTTCGCTGTCTGTAATCAAGGTGTCCAGATCTTTCAGGGAGGCGAACTGGACCAGGGTTTCCGTGTCCAGCTTGGAGGAGTCGGCCAACACCACGATGCGGCGGGCCGAATGGACGAAAGCTGCCTTGACGGCGGCTTCCTCGGGGTCGGGAGTGCTGAGGCCAAAGGATGCGTGGATACCGTTGGTGCCGATGAAGGCGATATCCGGGCGGATCCTGCCGGCGGCTTCCACGGTTGACTGGCCGACGGCCACCTGCGTGATTCCGCGGACGCGTCCGCCCAGGATGTCGAGGGCGATTCCGGGAATGCTGGAAAGCCTGCTGGCAATTGGAAGGGCGTGCGTGACGGCCACCAGATCGGCCCGCTGCCCGGTTCCGTCGGAGGGTTCGACGGCGGTACGCCTGGCGAGCAGGTCTGCCAGTACTTCGGTGGTGGTTCCGCCGTCGATCAGGACGCTGCCGGGGGAGGTCCGGGGGATGAGGGCCAGGGCGGCCTCGGCGATGCGGATCTTCTGGTCCGGCCGCTGGATGGCCCGTTCGGTGACGCTTTCCTCGGTGGTGCTGAACCGGTCCGCGGCGACGGCGCCACCGTGTACACGCCGGACGGTACCTGCGTTTTCGAGGGTGGCGAGATCGCGGCGGACGGTTTCGGTGGTGATGCGGAAGCGCTCGGCCAGGTGGGTCACGCTGACCCGGCCGGTGCCGGCTACAAGCTCGGCAATCTGTTGCTGGCGCTCCTCGGCGAACACGTACCCTCCGTTGCGTAAGGCTTGCTGTCAGTGACTGGCATCACATGATGTTGAGTTACTTGACTTTATCTTTGCTTCTGTTGGTTTGTCAATGGAAACCAACATGAAACAAAATCCAGGCCCAAGGTTGGAAGCCGAAAGGCCCTCGGCCGAAGGCTCCCCAGGGGATGCGAACCGTTTTGGGGAAACAAAAAAGCCGGGCGGGACCAGTTCGCAGTGGTTCCGCCCGGCTTCCCGGGTTGTACGTGTTGGGGGCTGGTTAGAGACCGCCGTCCCGGCTTTCGTTCCTGGTGATGCGCTCGCCCGTATTCGGATCCACTACCGAGCGCGATTCGCTGACGCGGCGGCTGCGGCCGGGGGAGGCCAGGATCAGTGAGGCGATGAGTCCGATCACGCCCACCGCCATCAGGATGTAGCCGATGAGTACCTGATCCACAAACGGGATAAGGCCGGGAGCAACCGCCCAGGCGAGAATGGCGCCGAGGGCGATGAGGAAGATGGAGGATCCGATTCTCATATGGTGCTCCTGTTGTGAGTGGGGGGCACTTTCCTGGCCCCGCGGGAATTGCTAAGCATGCTGTCAAGCGTCACGCTACAGCTCCGTGGAGCGGTATTCAATGGTTCGAACGGGGCTTTCGGCGCTGATGCGGTTGGTGCTGGTGTGGTTCCCGTTGCCTTTCCGGGCATTGTCCTGTCCTTGGCGCCCTTGTATGACCGGCCGGCCCACTCCGGATGGATCGACGGCTGCAGCATGCCGCTTAACAGCTTCGCTCCGCCGGCGCGGCACGGCTTCAGGCTGCTTGCCATTCCGCCTCGCTAGGCTGGTCCGATGGAAACAGTGGTGTGGTCAAAGCCGGAGGGCGAGCGGGCGGGCACTCCGTTGCTGGTGATGATGCACGGCTACGGCACCGACGAGTCCCGGATGGTCCGGCTGTTTGAGTATCTGCCGGCCGAATTCACGTGCGCAGCACTCCGGGCTCCCATGAACATTGGCGACCATTACGGCTGGTTCCTGCTGGACTACTTCCTGGCTAACGACTTCGCTGACGTGATCAAAGCAGCCAATGCCGTCCAAACCTGGATTAACAGCGTCAAGGGCGAGCACACCAGCGTCAGCCTGCTTGGTTATTCCCAGGGTATGGCCATGGCCAGCACCCTGCTGCGCCTTCATCCCAAGGACTACCCTGCCGTTGTGGGCCTGTCCGGCTTTGTTCTCGAAAACGAACTCCTCTCGCTCACCGAGTCCTTTGATGCCCCGCCGCCCTTCTTCTGGGGGCGGGATAAGGCGGACCTGGTGATCAACGATGACGCGGTGGCGTACACCGAGGAGTGGCTCCAGGCGAACACGCTTCTCACCGCCAGGACCTATCCGGGTATGGGCCACGCCATGTCTAAAACGGAAATGGTGGATGTCAGCGCCTTCCTCCGCCACTACGTGCTCCGCCCCGGCGGTTCCGCCGGCTCTTAGCACTTGCGGGACCCACATAGCGAGACTTGCGTCACAAAGAGGGCTGAAGAAAAAACAGTTGCCAGCCAAATTTGTAAGCGCTTACACTCGTCTTCGGCCGCGTGCGCGGCCGTGAACTGGGCAGACACGGAAGGTGGTGCGGTGCGGATGCTTTGCGGCAGCCCGTTCAGGCGCATCATTGGTGGCTACTGCGGCAGCGCCGGACGTCCGGCCGGCTTGTCCGGCGGCCCGAAACAGGCCCATGATGGTAGGAACAGATGGATCAGCAGGGCGCCGGCAAGGCTCCCCGGCGGGATGACAACCGGGACAACCTGGACAGCAGTTGGGACACCACCGCTGCGTATGTAAGGCCGGCCGGCCCGCCGACTCTGCAGAGGATCCGGGCACCGAAGCCACCACACCCCAGAAGCAACCCCGCCTTCGAGGCTGCCCGCCGTCTGAAAGGACACCGCACCACGCATGAGTGAAAACACCGCCACAGACCATCCCGTCAACAGCCTCACCGCCTGGACGGGCGCCTCGGCCATCCTCTTTGACCTGGACGGCGTCCTGACCCCCACCGCAACGGTGCATGAACGGGCATGGCAGGAGTTGTTCGAAAGCTACCTCTCCTCCCGGCCGGAGGTCACGGGCTACAGCGAGAGCGACTACTTCGACCACATCGACGGCAAGCCGCGGTTTGACGGCGTCCGCGATTTCCTGGCTTCACGCGGGATAGTCCTTCCCGAAGGCCCCACAGATGACGACCCCGCCAACACCACGGTGCAGGGCCTGGGCAACCGCAAGAACCGGATTTTCAACGACATTGTCAGCACGGGCGTGGAACCGTTCGAAGGCTCCGTCCGCTTCCTGGAAGCCGTGCTGGAGCGCGGACTGAAGGTCGCCGTCGTCTCCTCCTCACGGAACGCGCCCGCAGTCCTGGAAGCAGCGGGGCTCAGCCACCACTTCCGTGTAGTGGTGGACGGCGTGGTGGCTGCCGGGCAAGGCCTGCCGGGCAAACCCAGCCCCGCCACGTACCAGTACGCTGCCCAACTGCTGGGCCTGCCCAGTGAGGAATGCGTGGTGGTGGAGGACGCCGTGTCCGGTGTCCAGGCCGGAGAGGCCGGTTCGTTCCACTCGGTGATCGGTGTGGACCGCGGCGCCGGACGGCAAACCCTGCTGGACGCCGGAGCAACCGTGGTGGTCAACGACCTCGACGAACTCCTCTGACCCCCGGGCCCAGCCGCTTCCCCCCATCCCGGCACCCGGACCCAACGAACTACTTAAGCACGCAGTAAAGCAGCACCCAAGCTGCCGCGCCCGCCCCAGGCCAACGACAGCTGCCCCAGCACCCGCCTAAGGACCCCAACACCATGGCTATCATCTCCGCAGACCGCGAGCGGTTCCCCAACACCCCCTGGCAACTCGTCGAAACACGCCACGAGCCGGGCGTCGAAGGCACCTTGGAAACCCTCTTTGCCCTCGGCAACGGGCACCTTGGAATCCGGGGTGCCCACTGGGCGGCGGCAGACTCCGACCTGCCGGGCAGCTTCATTAACGGCTTGCACGAGATCTGGGACATCAAGCACGCCGAAAACGCCTTCGGCTTTGCCCGGACCGGCCAACGCATCCTGTACATCCCGGACGCCAACAACTTCACTGTGGTCATCGACGGCGAGTCGCTCACCCTGGCCGAATCCGAGGTCCTGGACTACCGCCGTTCCGTTGACTTCGCTACCGGAGTCTACGAATGCCGCATCACCTGGCAGTGCCGCTCCGGGGCCGCCGTCACCACCACGGAACGCCGCGCCGTCGGCTTCGCAACCCGCGGCGCCCTCGGCATTTCACTCGAGGTGGCCACCGACCGCGAGATCTCCGTGGACGTCACGTCCTCGGTGATCAACCGCCAGGACCAGCCCGTGGAGGACCACTCGGTCCATGACCCCCGCCGGGCAGGCCGCCACGCCGGACGCGTGCTGCTGCCGCTGCGCCTCGATGGTGGCGACGGCTCGCTCCGCCTTGCCTGGGAAGCAGCGGAATCCAAGCAGCGGGTGGGCGTCGCGGTGGACCACTGGACCTCGGCGGGCCACCAGCCGTTCGATACCCTCGTGGACCAGGACGACAGCAGCGTCCGCTATGTGCTGGCAGTGGGCCCGGATGAGCCGTTCCGCCTGGAAAAGACCGTCAGCTACGCCGCGGGCGCCGGAATCCAGGACCCCTCCATTGATGCTGCCGCCGTCGCAGAAGCCGGCTTGAAGCCGGTTGCTGACATCTTCGCCGAAAGCGAGGCGCACTACCGCGAGCACTGGTCCACCTCGGACATCGTGGTGTCCGGCGGTACGCCTGAACTCCAGCAGGCCATCCGCTGGAACCTGTTCCAGCTGGCCCAGGCAACGGCCCGCGCGGACGTGGCCGGGATCCCCGCGAAAGGCGTTACGGGCTCCGGTTACGAGGGCCACTATTTCTGGGACCAGGAGGTGTACCTCCTGCCGTACCTGACCTACACCAACCCCGTGGGCGCCCGCCGTGTCCTGGAGTTCCGCCACGCCATGCTCCCTGAAGCCAAGATCCGGGCCAAGGAACTGAGCGTGGAAGGCGCGTTGTTCCCGTGGCGCACCATCAACGGGCTTGAGGCCAGTGCGTATTACGCCGCCGGCACGGCCCAGTTCCACATCGCCGCCGCCATCGCCTTCGCCACCAACCGGTTCGTCTGGGCCACGGGGGACGTGGCGTTCCGTGACAGCATCGGTGCCGACCTGTTGATCGAGACGGCCCGGATGTGGATTTCACTGGGCTTCTTCGGCAAAGACGGCATGTTCCACATCCACGGCGTCACGGGTCCTGACGAGTACACGGCAGTGGTCAATGACAACCTCTACACCAATGTCATGGCCCGCTTTAACCTGCGCGCCGCCGCTGCCCTGCGGCACGCCGGCATCAGCCAGGAAGAGCGGCAGCTGTGGGAGGCAGCAGCGAACCGGATGCAGCTGCCGTTTGATGAGCGCATGCAGGTGTATTCGCAGGACAACGACTTTATGACCCTGGAGTCCTGGGACTGGACCACGCCCCGGTCCAAGTACCCGCTGCTCCTGCACTTCCACCCGCTGGTCATCTACCGCCACCAGGTCCTGAAGCAGGCCGACACCGTCCTGGCCATGTTCCTGCAGTGGCAGGATTTCACCGCCGAGGAAAAGCACCGGGCCTTCGACTTCTACGATCCGCTGACCACCGGAGACTCAACGCTTTCCGCCTGCGTGCAGGGCATCATGGCCGCCGAAGTGGGATACTCGCGCGAAGCGCTGGAACACTTCACCAACGCGGTGTTCATCGACCTGGATGATACGCATGGCAACACCATCGACGGCGTGCACATCGCTTCCACCGGCGGGGTGTGGAGCTCGCTGGTCTGCGGCTTTGCCGGCCTGCGGGACCAGGGCCCTGTTCCGTTCTTCGATCCGCGGCTGCCTGCCGAGTGGGAGGGGCTCACTTTCCACCTCAAGATCCGCGGCCGGCTGCTGCGGGTCCAGCTCGACGCCGGCGCGCTCACCCTGGCCATCCAGGAAGGCGATCCGCTCGACGTGGACGTCCGCGGCCAGTTGGTGACTGTGGGCGCTGAACCGGTCCGGGTGGGACTCGCGCCGGTTCCGGTGCCGGAGTCCACGGTGTTCCCGAGCGGACATCCGACGGCGAGCATCCCGGTAGTGCACGCCAACAGCTAAGGCGCGCCTTCCGGAAGTTCAGCCGCGCACCTGGCCTTCGCCCGCCGTCGTCCTTTCCACCTCAGGTGACCGGTCCAGCGGGTGGGCCAGTTCGTCGTCGGGCATCCGTGCCACCCTCATGGCGATGACCGCCATGATGGGGCACACGCCCCCTGCCACCACGAAGATCAGCCAGATGGGCAGGACTTCGGCGGCGGGTCCGGCCAGGGCCATTGACACCGGCATCAGGGCGAGCGAGACGAAGAAGTCCAGGCTGGATACCCGGCCCAGGAGGTGGGGCGGAACGCGCCGCTGGAGCAGCGTGCCCCAGATCACCATGCCCACGCTGCCGGTGGCGCCGAAGATGAACAGGGCGGCCGCGATGGCCCAGAAGGTGTCCATGAGCCCGACGGCGGCCAGGGGCAGGCTGCCCGCGCCCCAGCTCACCATCATCACCGTGAGGTAGCGCCTGGGCAGCCGCAGGGAGGCCGTGAGCAGCGAGCCGAGGGCCGCGCCCACACCCATGACGGCGAGCAGGAACCCGAACATGCTGGAGTCTCCACCCAGCTGGTCGCGGACCACAAACGGCAGCAGCACCTCGATGGGGCCGATCAGGAAGAGGACCGAAATGCACGCCCAGATCAGGGTCCAAAGCAGCCACGGGGTCCGCAGCGTGTAGCTGACCCCTTCGCGCAGGTCCTGGACAAAGGACGACTTGCGGCTTGGGGTGCCACCGTCCTCTGTGCCGTTGGCCGGCGCAGCCAGTTCGTGCCGGCCCAGGAAGTTCAGGATGATGAAGGCCGAAAGGTGGCACAGCGCCACAGCCGTCACGGCGTGCGACGGCGACAGGGCAGCCACCACAACACCTGCAACGGCCGGCCCGGCGGAATGCTGGAGGACCGGCCGCATGGATCCCTCCATCCCGTTCGCGGCCAGCAGGTCCTCTGCCGGAAGGATGCGCGGCAGGATCGCGGAGTAGGCGGGGAAGAAGAAGGCAGCCCCGACGCCGAGCACAAAAGCGCCCGCGGCAACGTGCCAGAGCTGCAGCCAGCCGGCGAGCGCCAGTCCGCTGATGGCGGCGATAACGGCCAGGTTGGCACCCTCGACTGCAATGATCAGGCGGCGCTGCGGAATCCGGTCGGCCGCGATGCCGCCGGCCAGGACAAAGGCCACCAGGCCCACGCTGCCGGCCGCGGCCACCAGGGACAGCTCCAACGGTCCACCGCCGAGATGGATCACCTGGTAAACCATCGCAACGGCCCACATGCCGGAACCGAAAATGGAGATGGCCAGTGCCGAAATCAGTACCCGGTACTCGCGGTGGACAAAGGGCCGCAAAGCTTTGGGAGCGGGCATAGGGTAAGTCTAGGCTTCGGCCGGACAGGCGGCACGCGGTTGATACCGTGAAAACCGACTGGGGCCAGCCACCATGCGTGGCCTAATGTTAAGCAAGCTTAGTATCAGGAGGGCCGCAACCAACGCGGCCGGCGAGACCAACAGAGGTGACCATGGCCAGGCGCAGCAACCCCGCAGTACGAATCGCAACCGAAACCGCCCATAATGCAGTGTTCGACGCCGACGGCAAGCCCAAGCCCGGAGTCCACAACGCGCTCCTGAAGGCAGTGGAGATCCAGCGCCCGCTGGTCCTGGCCTACATCCGCCGGCTGCAGAAAAAGCACCCGCGCGCCACCGCCGCCCAGCTGGCAGACATCCTGGAGCGGGACTACCTGCGTGCCGTCACCGGAGGCGGCGCAATCGTGGGGGCCACCGCCGTCGTTCCCGGCGTTGGCACGGTGGCGTCCCTGGGACTGTCCGCTGCGGCGACAGTAGGGTTCCTCGAAGCAACCGCGCTGTACGCCACCTCCCTCGCGGAGCTGCACGGCATCCGCCTCACCAACCCGGAAAAGGCCAGCACCATGGTGATGGCCATCATGCTGGGCGAGGAGGGCACGGCCCTGCTCGGAACGCTCGGCGGACAGGCGGCCGGCAACGGCACGAACGCCACCAGGGCCTGGGGCAATGTCCTGTCCAAATCCATGTCGGTGCCCGGCTTCGGTTCGGTCCGCAACCGCATCCAGAAAGCCTTCCTCAAGAACCTCCTCAAACGCCAGGGAACTGCCCTGTTCGGCCGGGCGCTGCCGTTCGGCATCGGCGCCGTGGTGGGCGGAGCCGGTAACCTCATGATGGGGCGGGCAGTGGTGGGGAACGCGAAGGAAGCGTTTGGTCCCATGCCGGATACGATTCCCGGCGAGCTGAACGCTGCCGCACCGGACCACCTGACGCTGGAAGGCAACAACCTTGGATCTCAACGCTGACCTCGGCGAATCATTCGGCTCCTGGACCATGGGGGAGGACGCCGCGATGTTCCAGCTGGTCACCAGCGCCAACGTTGCCTGCGGATTCCACGCCGGCGACCCCGTCACCATGCTGGACAGCTGCCGCGCCGCCTATGAGCTTGATGTAACTGTCGGTGCGCACGTGGGCTACCGCGACCTCGCCGGTTTCGGCCGCCGCTCGCTGGACACTTCCTTCGATGAACTGTTCGGCGATGTGCTGTACCAGCTGGGCGCGCTCGACGGCGTGGCGCACGCCGTGGGCGCCTCGGTGGACTACGTGAAGCCGCACGGGGCGCTGTACAACAGGCTGGTGCACGACGCCGAACAGGCCTCTGCGGTAGTGTCCGCCGTGAACTCCTACGATCCCGGCCTGCCCATCCTTGGCCTGCCAGGGTCTGAGTTGTTGAAGCAGGCCAAGGAAGCGGGACATCCGGTCTTCATCGAAGCCTTCGTGGACCGCGCCTACCAGGGCGACGGCAGCCTGGTGCCGCGCTCGCAGGAAGGCGCCGTCCTGCACGACGTCGACGCGATCGTCGAGCGTGCGGTGCGCCTAGCGACTAAAGGCGAAGTGGTGGCACTGGACGGGACAGTGGTCCAGGTGCGGCCGGACTCCCTGTGCATCCACGGCGACACCCCCGGTGCGGTGGAAATGGCTTCGGCCGTCCGCGCCGGGCTGGAGGCCGCCGGCGTTGAACTGGAAGCGTTCGCCTAGGTCGGGCCTTTTGCAGCAACGCGGGGTCACTCCTGGCCCATGAACGGCCGTTTATTGGGCGTTTTGTGACCCCGCGTTGCTGTGAAAAGTAGCTGGGCTCACCCGAAAATCAGGTGCGCCACCGTAAAGATCGCCAGACCGGCCAGGGAGCCCACCACGGTGCCGTTGATCCGGATGAACTGCAGGTCCTTGCCCACCTGGAGCTCGATCTTCTGCGATGTTTCCTCAGCATCCCACCGGGCAACGGTATCGGTGATCACCCCGGCAATGTCCGAGCGGTAGGTCCGCACGAGATATCCCGCGGCGTCGCCAATCCAGGCGTTGACCTTGCCGGCGAGTTCGGGATCGTTGACCAGCCTGGAGCCGAAGTCGCGTACGGCCGCCTTGAACTTGACGGTCAGCTCGCTGTCCGGATCCTCCACTGCGCCGAGCAGGGCGTTCTTCACCGTGCCCCAGGTGCGGGAGGCAAGCTCGCGCACTTCCGGATCGCCGAGGACCTGTGCCTTGATGTCCTCCGCGCGGGCGATCATCACCGGATCGTGCTGCAGGTCCTGGGCAAGATCGTTCAGGTACTTGTCGATGGACTGCCGGACCTGGTGGTTCGGATCGGACTGCACGGCCCGGACGAACTTCAGGAACTCGATGTAGACCTTGTCGCCCACCAGCCCGTCCACGAACTGCGGAACCCAGGTGGGCGAACGCTCCGAGACGAGCCGGCTGACCGTTTCATGGTTTTCGCTGACCCAGTCGGCCGCCCGGTCCACCAGCAGGTCCACCAGTTTGTGGTGGTGCCCGTCGTGGAAAATCCGCTCCGCCAGCTTGCCCACGGGGGGTCCCCACGGCGGAGTGAGCAGGTGCTTGCGCACCATTCCTTCGATGACCGCCTGGACGTCGTCGTCGTTCAGGACCTTGAACAAGCCCCGGATAACGGCCGCGCCCTCCTTGGCCACACGGTTGGCACCGGCCGGGGTGGCAAGCCACTCGCCGGCCCGGCGGGCGATGTTCACGCTTGCCAGCTTGTCCTGGACCACCTGCTCGGACAGGAAATTCGTCTCCACGAACTCGCCCAGCGAGGCGCCGATCTGGTCCTTGCGGCGCGGAATGATCGCCGTGTGCGGGATCTTGATGCCCATGGGGTACTTGAACAGCGCCGTGACGGCGAACCAGTCGGCCAGCGCACCCACCATGCCGCCCTCCGCGGCCGCCCGCACGTATTGGAGCCACGGGTACTCCCGTTGGAGGGCGAACGCGAACACAAAAACCACGGCCATGGCGATGAGCAGTCCCAGCGCCACAAGCTTCATTTTCCGCAGCGCTGCCGCTTTTTCGGCATCGCCGGCCGTGAGTTGCTGGCGGACGACGGCGGGACGCGCCTGTTCTCCGGATGGCCCGGTGGGTGCCGGCCTGGTGGGTGCTTCGCGGGTAGTTGGCTCAGAGTTCACCTGCATGTGCCAAGCCTATCGCCGCAGTCCTGGCCGGGTCGGCTACCGTGGCTGCATGACTACTGAAGAGTCACTGCCGCAGCGGCCGCTGGTCTTTGCCCACCGCGGCTCGAGCGCCGCCTTCGCCGAGCACACCCGCGCCGCCTATCTGCAGGCGTTGGTGGACGGGGCGGACGGCGTGGAGTGCGATGTCCACCTCACCCGCGACCAGCACGTCGTCCTCCTGCACGACGCCAACCTGGACCGTACTTCAGACGGAACCGGGCCGGTGGCGGAACGGACGCTGCGTGAACTGCGCCGCCTGGACTTTTCGTCCTGGAAGGGTGTGCGCATTCCGGAAATGTACGGGGCGCGGTCGGAGCAGTTCCTGACGCTTCCGGAACTGCTGGAGATCCTCGGCGCTGCCGGCCGGCCCGTGCGGCTCGCCATTGAACTGAAGCATCCCAGCCCCTACCAGCTCAAGCTGGAGGACCGGGTGCTTGAGGTCCTGCGGGCCTCGGGCTGGGGTGCGGCGGACTCTTCCATCGGCAATGTCTCGGTGACCTTCATGAGCTTCAGCCCCGAATCCGTCCGCCGGCTGCTCCGTTCAGTTCCGGCGCAGTACGTCTGCCAGCTGGTGGATGACGTGGACGTGCGCGAACTCCGCGAGGAACTGGGCCTGGGGCTGATTACCGGGGGAGCTATAGCCAACGTGATGAAAGCTGCCCAGCTGGAAGGCGAACGGATCCTGGACGCCGGCGAAGCCGGATTGGCCGGTCCCGGCGTCGAGTACGTCCGCCGGCATCCGGGCACCATCCTGCGGTGGCAGGAGCGGGGCCGGCGCCTCCGGGTGTGGACCGTGGACACGGACCAGGACGTGGCGTTGTGCCAGGGCCTTGGCATCCACGAGATCACCACCAACGTGCCCGCCCGCGTGTTGGGGCAGTTGCACATGCCCTCGCCGCAAGGAAGGTAGGAGGGCACGGTGCAGCCTGGCAGTGACCTTCCCCCACTGTTCCGTGACCTGGTGCCGGTGTTCGCGGACGCCGGGCTGGAGTTGGGAAAGGCGGACTGGTCCTGGTCCGGCCCGCGCCGGTGGTGGGGCGGCGCGCTGGACGTGGAAGGCCTGGCCCTGGCGTCCGTAGGAGCTGCCGCTGCAGCATTGAACCTCCTGGCAGGAACTCCGGGCCGGTTCGGCACTACGGCTGCCCTGACTGCGGCTGCGTTCGATTCGTACGGCTATCTGCGGATTGACGGGCGGGGCATCCAGGGCTTTGCCCCGCTGTCCGGTTTCCGGCGCACCCGCGACGGCTGGATCCGGCTCCACGCCAATTACCCGCACCATGAACAGCGGCTGATGCAGGCGCTGGACGTCAGCACGGCAGACGGGGTGGCGGCGGCACTTGCCGGCATGACCTCGCTCGAAGCAGAAGCGGCGATTCAAGCCAGGGGAGGAGTTGCCGCTGCCGTCCGAAGCCGCAATGAGTGGCTCAATTCCCGGATGGGCAGCGCGGACGGCAGTGGTCCCTGGATCGAAGTGAATTTTGCTTCCGGAGAACCTTTGACAGCCCGGAATCGCCGCCTGTCCGGCGACGACCCAGGCCGCCCCTTGGCTGGCGTGCGCGTCCTGGACCTGACCCGGGTTATTGCCGGGCCGGTTGCCACCCGCCTGCTGGGAGCGCTCGGCGCCGACGTCCTGCGGATTGATCCGCCAGGCCTTCCTGAAATCATGGACCAGTTCGTGGACACCGGGTTTGGCAAGCGGAGCGCGGAGGCGGACCTTGCAGCCCCTGGGAACCGGCACCAGTTGCAGGAGTTGCTGGCTTCTGCCGACGTGGTCATCAGTGGATACCGGCGGGGCTCGCTGGAGCGCTTTGGGCTGGAACCGGACGTTCTGCTGGCGGCCCGGCCCGGGTTGGCGGTGGTCACGCTGGACGCCTGGGGCAGCACCGGCCCGTGGAGCGGGCTGCGCGGCTTCGACAGCATTGTCCAGGCGGCCACCGGAATCGCGTCCCTTTACGGGACGGAACATCACGACGACGGGTGGCGGCCTGGTGCGCTCCCTGTCCAGGCCCTGGACCACGCCACTGGCTACGGCGTGGCGGCGGCTGCCATCGCCCTGCTCGCCCGGCGCCAGGAGTTGGGGCTGGGCGGATCGGCCCGGTTGTCCCTTGTCCGCACCGCCGAGGAGCTGTTCAGCCTCCAGCCCACGCGGCCGGATCTTCCATTACGGCAGTTGCCCGCACCCGGATTGCGGAACATGGCCAGCAGCTTCGGGGACCTGCGCTACGTCGGCCCGCCCCTCGTGGTGGATGGGCAACCGCTCGACTATCCCGGCCCGCCGGCGCCCTATGGAAGTTCTGCGCTCGCCTGGGCATAACGGGTCCAGTGGACCGGGCTGGTTTTCGGGCCCTGCCGCGCTTGTGATTGAGTGGAGGCATGCCTTTTCCCCGGTCCGGCCGGGCCCTCCAAAGCCTTTCCGCTGCAGCCATGAGCGCCCTCCTTCTGGCCAGCGCCATGAAGCACTTCCGCGACCCCCTGTTCTTCCGCCAAGTGGTTCCCGACTACCTCTGCCTGGAGGGCAGGGACGACGGCAGCGAGCCGGACCGCCGTCGGCCGTTTGCGGTGATGACCAGGGAGGAATGGATCGCGCTGAGCGGCCTGCTGGAGCTGGCGGCCGCCGCTGGCATCCTTGTTCCGCCGGCGCGCAAGGCCACCGCAACTGCCCTCGCCGCCATGTTCACCGTCTTCCTGGCCGGGCACGTCGACGCCCTGCGCCGCGCCTACACCCCGGTTGGAACTCCTGGCCAGCGCACAGTGCATACGCTGCGGCTCCCGCTTCAAGCGCCTCTCATCCTGTGGGCCTGGAGCCTCCGGAAGCCTGCATCGTCGCCTGTCGGGCGTGAGCCGGGAGCCTGGGCGTGAAGCTCTTGTCATCCCCTGCCGTTCGGGTGGGACTGTCCATCAGTGTTGCCACGGGCTTGTACGGAGTGTCCTTCGGCGCTTTGTCCGTCACGTCGGGGCTGGACTTCTGGCAAACCATGGCGCTGAGCCTGCTGCTGTTCAGCGGCGGCTCGCAATTCGCCTTCATCGGTGTTGTGGGCGGGGGAGGATCGGGCATCGCAGCCATGAGCGCCGCCACACTGCTGGGCATGCGCAACGGAATCTACGGCATGCAGCTCAACGCGCTGCTGCACCCCACCGGCTGGCGGAAATACGTCGCGGCGCAGGTGACTATCGACGAATCCACCGCCACGAGCACAGGCCAGACCGATCCCGCAGAGCAGCGCCGGGGTTTCTGGGCAGCCGGCATCGGCATCTATGTGCTCTGGAACCTGTTCACAGCGGTGGGGGCACTCGCCGGCAGCGGGTTGGGCGACCCGAAGCAGTGGGGACTCGACGGGGCGGCGGTGGCTGCTTTCCTGGCTCTGCTCTGGCCCCGGTTGAAGGGCCGCGAACCGATCGCCATCGCAGTGGCCTGCGCTGTTGCCACGGTGGCGGCGGTGCCGTTCGTTCCGGCGGGGGTGCCGATCCTCGTCGCGGCCGTCGTGGCGGCCGTGATCGGCTGGTACAGCCATGGCCGGAGCGACGAGGGCCTGGAACCGGATGTCGAGCCCTACCGCGGGCATCACCACCGGGGCGCCGAACACCGCGGCGGTGAGGGCCGGCAGCACGGCAAGGGCGTTTCCGGGGCAGACGCATGAGTCTGTGGATCTGGCTGCTCATCGCTTGTGCCCTGGCCTACGCGTGGAAGCTCATGGGTTACTTTGTCCCGGCCAGGCTCCTCAAGGACCCCCGGATGTCGAGGGTGGCGGGAACCATGACCATCGGTCTGCTGGCGTCACTCACTGTTGTGAACACCGTGGCTTCCGGACAGTCACTGGCCGCGGACGCACGCCTGGGCGCGCTCGCGGCCGCGGCGATCGCACTCGCGCTGCGGGCGCCCTTCCTGGTGGTGGTGGTGTTGGGCGCCGGAACTGCGGCCGTGTTGAGGATGCTGGGCTGGAACTGAGCAACGACCCGGCGGCGTGACGCCAATCACTGCCGCGGGGAGCGGCGGGTTGTAGTATGAAAACGGCTATGCAGTTGGCCACGAACGGTTCGTATGAACGGCGACGATGGAAAATCAACTGCACGCGACCGGGGACAAGGCCGGACGCCCCCTCTTCCACAAGAATTCACGACGCCAGGCGGGGCTCCCGGCCAAACGCTTCTTCAGGCGATTCGCCGGCTTGTCCGATATCCCCGACGAAGACTTGGAAGCCCTGTCAGAGAGCCTGGCAAGTGGGATGGATTGTCATCCGGCGTCCCAGGTCCTGGCGCTGCAGGCCATGGTGGGCGAGGAACTCCGGGCGAGGGCAGCGGCGAACGGCGGCTAGATTGGCAGAACAGGCGGTGGGCCGGCAGGCGGCCATCCCGGACAAAGCCCCCGAATAAAGCCGGCCGGACAACCGCCGCGGGCAGCAGCCAGTTATGCCACTCCGTGCGTGGCGCTTTCGCTTGCAGCAGCGCTTTCCCTTGCACGTGAACCGGCCGACGTGGACCGTCGCAAGCTTTCTTCGACTGCCATCTCATACCAGGCCTGCGCGCCGAACTCGGGTTCGGGAGTGTCAAGGTTTTGGAAAAGGGCATCCAACAGTTTCGCGAGTTCCTCACCCGACAAGGTGGGCAGAACTTCCTCTGGACCCCGCGGATCGTTGATGTAGTGCAGAAGCCTGGAGGTGTTCATCACGATGCGGCCGTGGGCTGGAAGTGCAGGAACAGGGGCATGGAGGGCTCCATCCGGAAAGTTCAGAGAGGCTGGCTGCGTAACCCACTTGAAGTGTATTGCACCTGCTGAACGCCCACAATGGGGAGGCCCGCCGGGCCGTTCCCCCGCGTCCGGGGCCATATCCGGGCTGCTTTGCAGAAGGCAGCGTCCCGTTTTTGGCCTGTCAGGGGAGAGGCGTCAGGGGTGCGGCCGGCACCGGCACATGGACAGGAAGCGGGCGGCTGGGCCGCACTGTCCTGATGGCGTCCTCCACCAGGGCCAGGGGCCTGCGCCACGCATCTGATCCCGGTTCCATGGTGTCCACCACCCCAATGAGCATGGCCAGCAGCCGGAACATGTCCGTCATGGAGATGTCCTCGCGCAGGCTTCCCTGGCCCTGCCCGCGGACCAGCAGGATGCTGATCGATTCCATCAATGAGCCCGTGATGCCGGTGAGCAGTTCCCGGCGGCCGGCAACCGCCCCGAGAAGGTTGGCGTCGTCGCTGGCGGCGGCCATCAGGGCCTCCATGACCCGCAGCAGTCCCGCAGCGGCATCGATATCGGCCAGGGCGCCGTCCACCACCGGATCAACGGTGAGCCGGAGCTGCCGGTTAAGCGCTGCAAGGACCAGTTCCTCTTTGTCCGAGAAGTTCCGGAACAAGGTAGCCGGCCCCACGCCCGCCGTCGCTGCAATGGTCTGCAGCGGAACTTCCGGGCCGAATTCGCGGAAGCATTGGCGCGCCGCCGTAATGATCTTGTCCACATTCCGCGCTGCGTCGGCGCGGAGTGGCTTGCGGGCGACTGCGAGGCTCATGCCAAAAGGTTAGCAATGGTGGTCCTGCCGATCACCGTTACCGGGGGGTAGGGGGTTTTGTGACGGCCGCAGCGGCGTGCTCCGCCTGCGCCCTGCCTCCTCACCATGGCACACTGGCCCTATGCTGCTTGCCTTTTCTGTTGCCCCCTCCGGTACCCCCGCTGAAGGCTCCCGGCCCGCGGACGCCTCCGTTCACGACGCCGTCGCCGCCGCTGTGAAAATCGTCAGGGAGTCAGGGCTGCCCAATACAACGGATTCAATGTTCACCACCATCGAGGGTGAATGGGACGAAGTCTTTGATGTCGTAAAGCGTGCAACGGAGGCCGTGGGCCGCTACGGCAGCCGCGTTTCCCTGGTCATCAAGGCGGACATCAGGCCGGGATACTCCGGCGAGTTGACGGCCAAGGTGGACCGGCTCGAAGCAGCATTGGCTGACGGCCCCTCCTGAGGCGGCGGACCCCTAAGCGCCGGGTGCCGGCCCGGCCAGCCGGGTTCGGGAAGCGCAAATTGTCTGGACCCGCGCCGGAGCCCGTGCCAGACTGTGCCCATGTTTGAGCACAAGCCGCGCCCGGAGTGGACCGCCACCGAAAAGTTCCTGTCCGACGTGGTGGTACATCCCGATCCCGCCCTGCTCCGGGCAGTGCAATCCGCAGCTGATGCCGGTATGCCGCCCATCGAGGTGGCGCCCAACGCAGGCAAGCTGCTCAAGCTTTTGGTCCAGCTGTCCGGCGCCCGGCGGGTCCTGGAGATCGGCACGCTGGCGGGCTTCAGTACGATTTGGATGGGGCAGGGCCTGCCCGACGACGGGACGCTGGTCACGTGCGAATTCCTCCCCAAGCATGCGGAAGTCGCGTGGGCGAATATTGACTTCGCCGGACTGGGACAGAAGGTGGAGATCCGGCTGGGACCGGCACTGGATACGCTCGCGGCCTTGGCGGAGGAGGACCGCGAACCCTTCGACTTCATCTTTATCGACGCCGACAAGGAGAACAACAGCCGCTACCTGGACTGGGCGGTCCGGCTGGGCCGTCCCGGGACAACTGTGGTCCTGGACAACACCATTTGGGAAGGTGCCGTTCTGGACCCGGACATGGATCCTGTTAACGCGCCGGGAATCGTTGACGCACTGAAGCTGCTGGGCGAGCATCCCCGGCTTGATGCCACCGTCATTCAAACGGTGGGCTCCAAAGGCTGGGACGGATTCGCACTGGCCCGGATCAAGTAGCGCTGGCCTGCGCCCCGGTGTCCCTGCCTGCATCAAACTGGTAAGTATGCTTATAGTAATTGTCCGGTTGATCCCAGCCGGATACGCAGCCGCAGCGGAGGTAAATGATGAAAGCGTCGCCCACCCTTGCCAGTAACCTGCAGATGGTGCTCACTGACCTCATTGAGTTGCACCTGCAGGGAAAACAGGCCCACTGGAACCTGGTGGGCACCAATTTCCGGGACCTGCACCTGCAGCTGGACGAGATCATTGCCGCAGCCAGGCTCTTCGCCGACCAGGCAGCGGAGAGGATGCGGGCACTGCACGCCCTGCCTGACGGCCGCAGCAGCACCGTCTCCTCCGGCAGCCGCCTGGAGGAGTTTCCACAAGGGCTGGTCAGCACCAAGGACACCGTCAAACTTGTGACCGCCCGGCTTGAACGGACCGTGCAGACCATGAGGGACGTCCACGACGAGGTGGATGAGGAAGATCCCACCAGCGCTGATCTGCTCCATGCCGTCATCGAGCGCCTGGAGCAGCTGGCCTGGATGGTCAATGCCGAAACCATGGCGGCCACGGCACCCGTCACCGAACCTGCCTAGCCGGGTTCCCGGGAAGCTGGCCGGGAACCCGAAGCCGGAGGAACGAAAAAGGGCTGCTGCGGAATCGCAGCAGCCCTTTCAGCCGGTTATGGTGTCCCGGACCTAATCCTTCTTGAAAGCATCCTTGATTTTTTCGCCGGCCTGCTTCAGGTCGGCCTTGGACTGGTCCATCTTGCCTTCGGCGCGGAGGCTTTCGTCGTCCGTGGCCGCGCCTGCACCCTCTTTGGCTTTGCCGCCCATCTTTTCCGCGGCATTGTCAATCTTGTCATCCAAACCCATGGTGATTCTCCCTTCGGCTGGTGGCCGGCAGACGGTAATTCACCGGCCATGATCTCCATGCTAACCAGCCAAGAGCAGCTTCAACAGGCCTTGGACAAGAACTCAGACCAAGTCCGGGGCGCTGGCCACGATGTAGTCTGCGGCGGCGGGGCCTGTCATGGAGAGGTTGTTGCTGTCCGGGTTAATTCCGTGGACCTGCAGCGCTTCCCACAGGGCCTCCGGTGCCTGAAGCTGCTCTTTCTGGAGCAGGCACCAGCTGGTGTAGAGCCCGTACAGTTCATCGCGGCGAAGGCCCAGTCCGGGCTCCCTGTCCGCGACAACTGCTTCAGCAA
Source organism: Pseudarthrobacter sp. B4EP4b (assembly GCF_006680095.1). Lineage (NCBI taxonomy): Bacteria > Bacillati > Actinomycetota > Actinomycetes > Micrococcales > Micrococcaceae > Pseudarthrobacter > Pseudarthrobacter sp. B4EP4b. The sequence continues at coordinate 63,967 of NZ_VHIJ01000022.1, forward strand.
TAAATTGTTCAAAATGGGTGGCAGGCATGTTCGCTCATTCGGGGTCGACCGTGATGCCGCCGTATCTGCTTCAGCGGCCCTGCACGGCTCCAGTGAGTCCGCCCAGGGTAAACATGAAACTATTCCAGGGCGGTTCACTTTGTCCAGTCGCGCCGTCGCGTGCCGGGATCGAGGGGGCCGACGGCGACTGGGGGGACTGGCCTCGGTCTCAGAAGAGGCCATCTCACCGCCGGCCCCGCCTTGTCCCGGGCCACCTTGCTGACCCGGGAAACCTGAACAGGACCTTCACAACAATTTTCCCCCAACTTTCAGGTCCTGCCTAGCCCCCGGAGGCGGCGCTGGCCGTGCCTGCCTTTTCCGCCGCCCCGGGGCCTCGCAGCCCGCTAATCCCTGCCGGTACCACGCTCACGAAGCTTGTCCCGGACCCTGTCCCTGTGGCGTTCCGCGGACTCGCCGGAACGTTGGCTTCCGTTACCGTTACGGCCTGGATTCCCGTTGGAATCCCCATCTTCTCCATTTGCGGCACTGTACTTCTCGCGAAGCTCCCGTCCGAGGCGGATATCCTCGTCCGCCTGCTTCTGCAGCTTCTCGCTCTTCTTGGTGTCCCGCGGCGGAAGCTGGATGGTTTCCTCGGCTTCGATGCCTGCCTGGAGCTGGCGGCCACGTTCCACCTCTGCATCAAACTCAGCACCGAAAAGCAGGGACATATTGAGTATCCAGAGCCACAGCAGCATCACGATCACGCCGCCCAGGGCGCCGTAGGTCTTGTTGTAGTTGCCGAAGTTGCCCACGTAGAACCCAAAGCCGAGTGACGCGAGCAGGAATACGAACAGGGCAATTCCTGAACCCATGCTCATCCACTTGAACCTGGGCTGCTTGACGTTGGGCGTGGCGTAGTAGAGGACGGCGATAATCCCGATAATGAGCACCACCATGACTGGCCATTTGGCAATGTTCCAGATGGCGAGGAAAACACCGCTTAGCCCGATCAGCCCGCCCACGGCCTCAGCCACCGGGCCGCTCAGCACCAACATGCCGGCCAGGACAGCGACGATGACAATGGCCAGGAGTGTGACCGCCAGCATGGTGCCGCGCAGCTTGACGAACGGACGCCCTTCGTCCACTTCGTACACCCGGTTCATGGCCCGGCCAAAGGCCCCGACGTAGCCCGAGGCGGACCAGAGGGCGGTGGCGAGGCCGATCACCAGGGTGAACCCTGCTGCCGGCGCGTTGGCGAGATCCGAGACAACGCCCCCGACGGTATTGGCTGTCTCGGCCGGGACAAATCCCCGCACGATCTGGAGCAGGGCGTCTGTCGTTTTCTGTGGGTCCCCAAAAAGCCCGATCAGTGAAACCAGTGCCAGTATGGCGGGGAACAGGGACAACACTCCGTAGTAGGTCAGGGCGGCGGCCAGGTCCGGGCAATCGTCCTTGGTGAACTCACGCAGGGTCTTCTTGAAAATGTATTTCCAGGACGGTTTGTCCAACTCCCGGATGCCATCCGGCTTTCTGCTGTCGTTCGGGTCCGGAGCCTGGCCTGCTTTGGCTGTGCTGGTTTCGGAAGAATCCTGAGTGGCCATGGGGTTGTCCTCTCGCTCGGGGCGCAAAAGCCGAGAGGCCGGCACACCGCGGGAGTGCGGGGCCGGCCTGTCAGGTGATGCTCATGCCTTGGGTGCCGCGTTGGTGCTTAGGTGTTTTGGACGTTGGTTTTGGCGTCGGTGGCGCGGTCTTTGACGTCGGTGACGGCGCCTTGGCCTTCGGCTTTGACGTTCTGGACGCCCTCGGTGGCGGTGGTTTTGACGTTTTCCATCGCTTCCTGGGCTGGTTCCTTGAGGTCCTGGACCATGTCCTTGGCGGCGTCGGTGACCTGGGTGGCCAGGGGTTCGGCGGCGGTTTTGAGTTGCTGGGCCGCTTCGCGTTCTTTCTGGCTGGGCGGGATCAGGGACGAGACCAGCATCCCGGCGCCGAACGCGATCAGGCCCGCGGCCAGGGGGTTGCCCTGGGTTTTGGTTTTGACCTGGTCCGGTGCGTGCGAGATCGCGGTGCCGGCGTCGCTGAGTTTGGCCGCGGCGGTGTCCTTGGCCCCGTGCAGGGTGTCCCCGGTGCTGTGCAGGGCATCGGTGGTGTGCCCGGTGCCGCTGTGGACCCGGTCCTGGACCGATGATGTTGCTGAGTCTGCTGCTCCCATGATTCGCTCCTTGACTCCGGTGACGGCGTCTTTGACCTTGTCGGTCTGGCGGTGGACGATGTTGGACGGGGTGACTTTGTCTGCGACCGCGTCCACGTTGGTGCCGAGGCGGGCGCGGGTGGCTTCTATGTCTGAACGGATTGCGTCCGGGTTATCGCTCATCGGTTTACCTCACCTGGTTTTAGGGTTGGGGGAATTTCGGAGAGTGTTTCGCCTGTCTGGGGCAGGCCCTTGATCTGCTTGAGTTCCTTGCGCCCGATCGAGGCCAGGACCGCGGCGATGATGGCCCAGATCACGGCGACGATCACGGCGGCCCAGCCCAGCGGCATCAGGGCGCCCAGGGCGAACATCAGGGCCAGGGACAGGAAGATCAGGACGAAGTGTCCGGCCACGCCGGCCCCGCCGAGCATCCCGGCGCCCTTCCCGGCCTTCGTGGCGGACTGCTTGGCCTCGGCCTTGGCCAGTTCCACTTCCTGCCGCATCAGCGTGGACAGGTCCCTGGTCACCTCACCGAGCAACTCACCCAACGACGCGTTATCCGCTTTCTGATGCGCCTCACTCGGCGGCATCTCCGGAATCTGGCTACTCATCACAGTCCACCAGACTGGCCGTCCCTGGAGCGGTCCCGGGTCAGGGGGTCGCCGGCCATGGGGTCATCGGCAAGGGTACGGTCGCCCAACGGGTCCTCGGCCGTCCGGTTGCCGGACCAGGGTTCTTCTTCCACCAGGTCAGGGCTGCCCAGAGGGCTGGCGGTGGACGCAGCTGTTGGATACATGGTGCCGGCAGCGACGTCGTCGTAACCTGCAGTCGTGGTGGCCGGGCCCGGCTGCTGGACCGGGGGAGGCGGTACTGTTCCGCCGGTCGGGACGTAACCCTCGCTGTACTGGTCGCTGTAAGTGCTGCTGTACTGGTCGCCGTAAGGGCTGGAGTACTGGCCCGAAAGTCCCCTGCTGCTGGTGCCGCTCTGGCTTCCGGTGGCACCGGCGGTGAGGCCGCGGGTGAGCCGGCCTGCCAGGACACCGGCGCCTGCTGCCAGCAGGAGGAAGGTGCCGGGGCGGTTGCGGGCGAATTTCTGGACTTCGCCGAGCAGGTCGCCCGGCTGCCTGTTCTCAAGCCAGGACGCCACCGATTCACTGCGCTGGGCAGCCTGCCGGATCAAATCACTGGCCATGCCCTGCTGATCGGGAGCGCTTGCCATGCTGTGCAACTGGCTGGAAATGGTCCGGATACCTTCTGCCGCCTTCTGCTGCTGCGTCCCGGCCTGGCTGGTCAGTCCGGACTTTGCCTGTGACAGCAGGTCCTGTGCGCTGTACTTCACCTCGGCGGCGACGTTGGCAGCTTCATCTTTGGCAGTGTGGGCGACATTTTGTGCTGAGCCCTTCGCCGTGCGGGCTACATCTGCCGCTTCTTCTTTCGCCGCTTCCTTGCGGGACGTCCCAGCGGTGTCACCCGAGGGTACCTCGCCATATTGGGGCGTGGCGGCGGGCGGGAAAGTGGTGGCGCTTCGCTCGCCCGGGATTCCTGTGGAGGCCGGCGGAGCCGTGTAAGCGGGATCCTCGGGCCATTGGTTCTCTGTCATCTTCGCTCTCTCTTTCCAAGAAGGCCGGTTGTTGATCAAGAACCAGCGATACTGGCCCTAAAATAATAAGCATGATTACTAATAAAAGGTAAGTACGCTTGCTAAGCGAGTTATAAACGGTTCCAAAAAAATCAACCGGAATGGCCTCCGCCGGCCCGGTCACATCTAGGTGGAAGTGGTGGGTATTTTGGACATAGCTCCGTGGGTTTGGGTAGTAATTGCCATAGTTGTGGTGGTGCTGATTGTGCTGCTGCTGCTCGCAACAGGACGACGCCGGAAGGCGATCCAGCAAAAGCGGGACGACGCGCACCGCGAGAAGGCTGCGGAAATCCGACGCGAGGCCCAGGACAGGGAACTGGATGCCCGTGAGCGCGAGGCCAAGGCAACACGTGCCAGGGCGGATGCAGAACAGGCGCAGGTCGAAGCCGCACGCTTGCGCCAACAGGCGGACCAACAGGCCACCGAGGCCAGGACGCTCCGTGACGACGTGGGCGAAAGGACCCGGAAAGCGGATGAGATTGACCCCGATGTCAAGGGAGACCGGGACCGTGATGGCGCCAACCGCGGTGCCGGCAACCGCACTCACGTGGCCCGCGACGCCGCTGATACTGCCCGTGAAGCGGGAGCCGGGAATGGGGCACGCGATGACCGCCGGCAAGGTGATGCCGGTCCGGGCCAGGGCGGCTCGCATGTAGACCGCGAAAATCCGCGTTCAGGCATTTAGGCCGCAAACGGGGCGGAATCCCATCCGGGTGCGGGACGCTGCCTGGCTCCTCGGTGGGACGCCTTGATTGAGTCAGATGCCATGACGGGGTGAGATGCCTTGACGAGGCGTCAGGACGGGGGAGGGAGCCACTCCTTCCCCCGTCCCGATGCCCTCCAGTACGTCCAGCACGGCCTCTATTGACGATTTTTTCGCTTCCCACCCCAGGGTCCGGCGGGCACGGCTTGTGTCCATAACGGGGGCGCCTGCCGCCATCTCAACCCATCCGGAGTCCGTAGGCACGAGGTGGAGCCGCCAGGCGAGGCCCACGAGTTTATGGAGCAGTCCCATGGGAATGGGAAGAATTCTCCGCGCCTGGACGATCCGGGCAAGTTCCTCCGGCGTGAGCACTGGCTCCGCTGCGATGTTGAAAGCTCCAGATGCCCGCTGGTCGATAACCCGCCAGTAGGCCTCGGCGACGTCGTCTGCGTGGACAGCCTGGAAAATGAGGTCGTCCGGGGCGGGCAGCAGGGGAATCCAGGGCCTCCCCGGCAGGAACCGGGGGATGATCGGCCCCAGGAAGTACCTGCCGATCTCGCTCCCTGCGCCACGCTGGAAAATCAGTGCCGGCCTGAGCCTTGCCACGGCGATGCCCGGCTCCGCTGCCGCAAACCTGTCGAGGAGCTCTTCCTGGGCAGCCTTGTGCCGGCTGTAGTGCGAACCCGCCATGCCGGTCGCAGGCCACGATTCATCGGACCGGCGGTCCTTTGGCGCCTTGCTGTACGCGCCCACCGAGGACGCGCAGACCACCTGCTTGACTCCGCCCTTCCGCGCGGCTTCCAGGACGTTTGCCGTTCCGGTGACATTGGTCCGGTACAGCTGGTCCAGGTCCCTGTTCGGCTGGATTTGCCACGCCAGATGCACCACGCAATCAATGCCCGTCAGCGCGGATTCCAACCGGGCCCGGTCGCTTTCCAGGCCAATATCGAGCGTGTGCCAGGCAACCGCAGCGTACGGGGCGCGGGATGTGTCCGGCAGGCGCCTGCTGATGCCTGTCAGCTCCAGGCTTCCCGGCCTGCCGGCGAGTTTCCCGTGCAGGTTGCGCAGCAGCGCGGTTCCTGCATTTCCGCTGGCTCCGGTGATGGCGATGCGCATGGCAAGGCTCCTTGGCAGAAGTGGGCAGTTTTGTCTTACATGCCGAGCCTAATGCTGCGAAGGATTGTTTTATAAGCAGCCTTATGATTTCCTACTGCTAAGTCTTGCCGCAGGCTTTCGGAACCAGACCGAGGGAACCAACGACAATGCCCGAATCTTTCGCCGCGCTTGCCGTGGATAATACGCCCGTCCAGGAGCCGTGCCTGGAACCACCAAGGGAAATCCGGCCCGCCACCAATCAGGGGCGGCTGCGGGAGACCTTCGAAAATGACCTGGTCCTGAGCTATCTGGACCTTGCCGAGGCCTTGGCCGCCCGTTTTGAAGCCCGGGGCCGGGAACGCGCCGACCTGAACCAGGTGGCCTACCTTGGACTGGTAAAGGCCGCTCGCGGCTTCGACCAGTCCAAGGGGGAAAGCTTCCCCGCCTATGCGGCACCCACTATCGCGGGGGAGTTGAAGAGATACCTGCGTGACCGTACGTGGGTGGTCCGGCCTCCGAGGCACATCCAGGACCTCCGCACCAGGATGTTCCGCGTGGAACCGGAGCTGGTCCAGGCGCTGGGCAGGAATCCCAGTGTGGAGGAGCTGGCAGCGGAGCTGGGGGCTGACGCCACCGAAGTCCGGGAAGCCATCTCGGCGTCGAGCAGCATGCACCCGGACTCACTGGACGCAGCCAACCCGCACAGCGACGCCCCGTCCATCGGCGACTTGCTCGCCTGCCCGGAAACGCCATTGGAACGGCTCGAAGACCTGGCCTGCCTTCGCGAGGCGATGCAGGACCTGGATGCCGCGGACCGGGAACTGCTGTACCGCCGCTATTTCTGTGAGGAAACCCAGGTCCAGTTGGGGAAGCGGCTGGGGATGTCGCAGATGCAGGTTTCCCGCCGGCTGGCCCGGGTGCTCGTGGAGCTCCAGCGCCGCCTGTTAAATAGCGGTCACGTGGCCGGCGTCCGGACGGAACCGAGTCGCTCCACTGGCTCTGCCGGCTCCTTCCGGTCCTCGGAGGGAACGACGGGCTCCGCAGCTCCAAGCTCGGTTTCCGGCAAAATTCCATCCCGCCGGACTGCCTCCAGGGCATCATTCGGGGCTGGAAGCTGTTAGTTCCCAAGGCGCGCCGAAGGCGGCCCCGGCACCGGGGGAGCCCGGCGGTGTCCTATCTTGCCTGCTCAAAGGCGAGAAAAGCAGCAGCCCCTGTTTAGGAGCAGCAGCAGTGGGGAACGGAGTGTGTATGGGAAGCTCCGTAACCTCGAAGTTCCGTGCTGTCCTGTTCGACCGGGACGGGACCCTGGTAGTTGATGTGCCCTACAACGGGGATCCCGGCAGGGTGACGCCGATGCCGGGCGCGAAGGCCGTCCTGGACGCCCTTCGGGCCGACGGGGTCGCGATCGGGGTCGTCAGTAACCAGTCTGGAATCGCGCGCGGCCTGATTACCGCCGCCGACGTGGCTGGCGTCAATGCCAGGGTGGAGGAGCTGCTGGGGCCCTTTGATGTGTGGGAAATCTGCCCCCATGCGCAGCAGGACCTCTGCTCCTGCCGCAAGCCCGCACCGGGAATGGTGCACAGTGCCTGCCGCAAGCTTGGCATCCAGGAATCGGAGGCCGCGCTCATCGGCGATATCGGTGCCGACGTGCGCGCCGCCGAAGCCGCCGGAGCAACGGGCGTACTCGTGCCCACCCCCGTGACCCGGCTCGAGGAGGTGGCCGAGGCCCAGCTGGTGGCCCGGAACCTGGCCGAGGCCGTCTCACTGCTCGTAGGGCAGCCCTGATGGGCCGCGTCCTGGTGGCACGCCTGGACAGCATGGGTGATGTCCTGCTGGCCGGGCCCGCTGTACGGGCAGTCGCCAACGGCCGGTTCCGGGACGGCAGCCGCCCGAACCAGGTGGTGATGCTGTGCGGACGGCAGGGCGAGGCGGCGGCGGCAATGCTGCCGGGCGTGGCCGAGGTCTACAGCTGGGACAGCCCGTGGATCATGAATCCCGCTCCCCGGATGACCGGCCCGCACGCAGACAGGCTTATCGAGTATGTCCGTAACTCCCGGATTACCGAGGCCGTCATCCTCACCTCCTTCCACCAGTCACCCCTGCCGCTGGCCCTGCTGCTTCGGCTGGCAGGCGTGGAACGGATCACCGGGGCGTCCACCGATTACGCCGGCTCCCTGCTGGATGTACGGCTCAAGCCCGGCGAGGACTTTCCCGAAGACCAGCCCGAGGCCGAGCGCGCGCTGGGCATCGCCGAAGCGGGCGGGTTCAGGCTGCCTGCCGGGGACGATGGCAAACTCCGCCTCGCATCGGTACCCGGCGTCCGGGACCTCGTGGGTGACGAACCCTACATCGTGGTGCATCCCGGAGCCGCCGTCCCTGCCAGGGCGTGGCCGCCGCTGCACCATGCTGCCGCCGTCGAACTCCTGCAGGGCGCCGGGCACCGGGTGGTGGTGACCGGCGGCCCTGGAGAAACCTCGCTGACGGCGACAGTCGCCGGACCGTCGGCCCTCGACCTTGGCGGCCGCACGGACCTGCACACCCTGGCCGGGGTGATGTCCGGGGCCGACGCCGTGGTCACCGGCAACACCGGTCCGGCACACCTCGCCGCAGCCGTTGGCACTCCGGTGGCCTGCCTCTTTTCGCCGGTGGTACCGGCCATCCGGTGGGCGCCGTATGGAGTCCCGCTGGAGCTGCTCGGGGACCAGAACGCCGCCTGCCGGATGTCCCGCGCCCGGGTCTGCCCCGTGCCGGGCCACCCGTGCCTTGACTCGGTTTCGCCGGAGGAAGTGGTGGCGGCCGTGGAGCGCCTGATCGGCGGGGTGAGCTCCTTCAGTACCCACGTCAGTACCCGTAGAAAGGCCCGCAACAGATGAGAATCCTGCTCTGGCATGTCCACGGTTCATGGACGGACGCGTTTGTGCGTGGCCGTCACGAGTACCTGCTTCCTGTCCTGCCGGGGGGTGGTGCCTGGGGACTGGGCCGTGCCGGCAGGGACTGGCCGGCGTCGGTGCGGGAGGTGGATCCTGCCGCACTGGACGCGGACGCCGTTGACGCCGTCGTCCTGCAGCGCCCTGAGGAAATCGCAGAAGTTGCACGGCTGCTCGGCCGCAGGCCTGGAGTTGACCTGCCGGCCGTGTACGTGGAGCACAACACCCCCAAGGGCGATTTTCCGTTTACCCGGCATCCGCTTGCGGACCAGGACGCCATCCCCCTGGTGCACGTCACGCACTTCAACAAGCTGGCGTGGGATAACGGATCAGCGCGCAGCCTGGTCATCGAACACGGGATTCCAGACCCGGGGCAGCTCTACACCGGCGAGCTGCCGGAGCTGGGCGTGGTGGTGAATGAACCCATCCGCCGCGGCAGGGTCACCGGCACGGACCTCCTGCCCGCATTCGCCTCCGTTGCCCCGCTCCAGGTGTTCGGCATGAAGACCGATGGCCTGGCCGCTGCCGCCGGAATCGACGCCTCCCGGCTGACGGTCCGCGGCGACCTCCAGACCCGCGAGCTGCACCGCGAGCTGGCCCGCTGCCGTGTCTATGTACACCCCATGCGCTGGACCTCCCTGGGATTGTCCCTGCTGGAAGCCATGCACCTGGGCATGCCGGTGGTTGCGCTGGCCACCACCGAAGCCCCGCGGGCCGTGCCGCCGGAGGCCGGCATCGTGTCCGCCGATATCGACGAGCTGCTCCGCTGCGCGCAGCGGCTCGTCGCCAACCCGGATGAAGCCCGACGGCGGGGCGTCGCCGCCCGTGAGGCGGCACTGGAACGCTACAGCCTGGGCAGGTTCCAGGACCGCTGGGATGAGCTCCTCGCGGACCTGGGCGGGGGGACCCTGCACCCGCTTACCGCCAGCAACGACGGCCTGGACGAGAAGATCCTTGTCCCGGCGCGAGAGAGGAAGACCCCATGAAGATCTCAATGATTTCCGAGCACGCCAGTCCGCTGGCGGCGCTGGGCGGGGTGGACGCCGGCGGGCAGAACGTGCACGTTGCCGCGTTGTCCGAAGCACTTGCCAAGCGCGGCCACCACGTTACTGTGTACACCCGCCGGGACGCAACGGAGCTTCCGGAAAGGGTCCGTGTGGGGCGCCGGTTCGAAGTGGTCCACGTGGACGCCGGACCTGCCCGGCACGTCCCCAAGGACGAGCTGCTGCCCTACATGGGCGAGCTTGCCGACGGCGTGGCGCGGGATTGGAGCCAGCGTCCTCCTGATGTGGTGCACGGCCACTTCTGGATGTCCGGCCTGGCAGCCCTGGACGCCGCCCGCCGGCCGGAGCAGGGTTACCGGGTTCCCGTCATCCAGACCTTCCACGCCCTGGGCACGGTCAAGCGGCGGCACCAGGGCGCGGAGGACACCAGCCCGGCCGAACGCCGCTGGCTCGAACCCGGAGTTGGACGGTCCGTGGACCGGATCGTTGCCACCTGCTCCGACGAAGTTTTTGAACTCAAAGCCATGGGCATCAACACGGCAAAGATTTCGATTGCCCCCTGCGGGGTGGACCTCGGCTTCTTTTCCGCAGACGGCCCGGCGGCCGCCAGGCAGCGCAAGCACCGCATCCTCTCCGTGGGCCGCCTGGTGCCGCGCAAGGGCGTGGACCTGGTGATCCGTGCGCTGCCGTACCTCAAGGACGCGGGTTTTGACGACGTCGAACTCCTGATTGTGGGCGGCGGCGCAGAATCAGGCGTGCTGCACGCCGATCCCGAAGTCCGCCGGCTGCTGGAACTTGCCGGGGAACTCGGCGTTGCGGACCACGTAAACCTGCAGGGCCAGGTGTCACGCGGCGAGATGCCCGGCATCTTCCGCAGTGCCGATGCCGTGGTGTGCGCGCCCTGGTACGAGCCTTTCGGCATTGTCCCGCTCGAGGCCATGGCCTGCGGCGTCCCTGTAGTTGCTGCTGCTGTGGGCGGACTCAGGGACACAGTGGTTGACCACGGGACCGGGCTGCACGTGCCGCCGCGGGACCCGGAGGCCATCGCGTCAGCGCTGGCGCTGTTGCTGGAGAACCCCGCCCTGCGGACGGAGCTTGGGGATGCAGGAAAGCGGCGCGCACGCGCCAGGTACTCCTGGGACCGCGTGGCAGCCGAAACCGAAAAGGCCTATCAGCTGGCGGTGGCCGGGGCTGCCCCCGGCGTCGTCCCGATGGAAGGAGCGGCACTGTGACTGCGGAATGGTCCCTTCGTGAAGCCGACCTGCCGGTCCTGGGTCGGCCGGCCCCGCTGCCCGCGGTGCTGCCCGGCGCCACTTTTGTGGATCCGGACAGCGCGGAGGCGGTGCGCGCGCACCTGGACAACGTGGTGCCGGCCCTCGATTCGCTGCGGAGCCAATCCGGCCGCCTGGCCGCCTGGGGAGTGGAGCTGGCCCAGCGGCTGCTGCGCGGCCAGCGGCTCCTCGCCGCCGGCAACGGCGGATCGGCTGCTGAGGCCCAGCACCTCACGGCGGAGCTGGTGGGAAGGTTCGACGGCGAGCGGGTGCCGTTCTCTGCCATCTCGCTGCACGCGGAATCCTCGGCAATGACGGCCATCGCCAATGATTATGGGTACGACGACGTTTTCGCCCGCCAGGTGCGGGCCCACGGCAGGTCCGGCGACGTCCTGATGCTGCTGTCAACCAGCGGCAAGAGCCCCAACCTGCTGCGGGCTGCCGAAGCAGCGTCGCGCCTGAACATCACCACCTGGGCGCTCACGGGGAAGGGCCCCAATCCACTCTCTGACGCCTGCGACGAGGCAGTCATGATTGATGCGCTCAACGCCAACGCCCAGGAGGGCCATCTGATCGCCCTGCATGCCGTCTGCCGCGCCTTTGACCTCGAGGTGGGCCGGCGCGGGTCCGCTGATCCGCTGGCTTTGACAAACCTTGGTGTGCAAAACCAGGGGCTGCAGAAGCGCGGTGGTGTGGCATGAGGATCGTGGTGGTGGGCGATGTGATGCTGGACGTGGACCTGTCCGGTGAAGCCACGCGGCTAAGCCCCGATGCACCCGTGCCCGTGGTGGACGTGTCCGGAGTCAAGCGCCGCGCCGGGGGAGCAGGCCTGGTGGCCCGGATGCTTGCGCAGGACAACTGGCCTGTCACGCTGGTGACGGTTTTGGGCGATGACGACGCCGGCAGGCAGCTTCAAGGGCAGCTCGCCGGAGTGCGGCTCGTGTCCGGTCCCAGCGGTTATGCCTCGCCGGTCAAAACCCGTGTCCGGGCAGGATCGCACCCAGTGGTCCGCTTTGACCAGGGGTGTGGAAAGACTCCCGTCCCGGAGGTCAGCGCGGCCATGCTCCGTGCGGTGGAGAAGGCCGGTGTAATCATCGTGGCCGATTACGGCCGTGGCCTTGCCGCCAACCTTCAATTAAGGGAGCTCCTGGCCCGGATGGCGGATGAGGTTCCCATCGTCTGGGACCCGCACCCCGCCGGGCCGGACCCGGTGCCCGGCGTCGCCGTCGTCACGCCAAACCTGGCTGAAGCCCAGAAGGCCGCGCAGTCGCGCGGCCGGAAGGAAGCCCGGCAGGAAACACCGCAGGAGCCGGCAGCTGTCCGGCTGTCTGCTGCACCGGATCCCGGTAGCGATCCTGCCGCGGAGGCAGGCACTGTCCTGTTGGAAGAATGGGGCAGCCAGGCGGTCCTCGTGACCAAGGGAGAGCACGGCGCTGTCCTGTGCCGGCCCGGCCGCAGCCCGGAACCCGTTCCCGCCCCGAGGGTGGAAGCCGGTGATCCCTGCGGGGCCGGCGACCGGCTTGCCGCCAGCCTTGCCGTGCACCTCCTGGCCGGCCGCGGGCTGGATGAAGCCGCGGTGCTCGCAGTCCACGATGCTGCCGACTTCCTGGCCAACGGCGGGGTATCCGCCCTTCCGGATGCCGGGGAGCCCGCGCCGGTCCAGCCCCGCATCAGCGACCCGCTGCTGCTGGCCCGCGCCGTGCGGGAAAGCGGCGGCAAGGTGGTGGCCACCGGCGGGTGCTTCGACCTGCTGCATGCCGGACATGTCCGGTCCCTGGCGGCTGCCCGCGAACTCGGGGACTGCCTGATCGTGTGCCTGAACTCGGACGATTCCGTGCGGCGGCTGAAGGGGCCGGAGCGGCCCATCATCGGCCAGCACGACCGCGCCGAGCTGCTCCTCGCGATGGAATGCGTGGACGCCGTGATGGTCTTCGACGAAGACACTCCTGAGGCCGCCCTGGAACGCCTCCGCCCGGACATCTGGGTCAAAGGCGGCGACTACAAGGGCGCCAGCCTGCCCGAGGCCCCCTTGGTGGAGAGCTGGGGCGGACGCTGCCTGACGGTCCCCTACCACCCTGCACGGTCCACCACCGGCCTGGCCGATGCCCTCGCCAAAGTGAGCTGACCGCTAAAAGTCAGCTGATTGCACCAAAGAGTTTTGAATTCCCAATCGAAAGGAACACCATGACTGCCGATGTGAAATCACCCGGACGTGTACTTGTGACCGGAGGCGCCTCCGGACTGGGAGCCGCCGTCGTCGACGCTGTCCTGAAGGCAGGCGGCACCCCCGTGGTGCTGGACCGCGACATCAGCAACGTGTCCGCCGTCAAGGCATTCGAAGTGGACGTCGCGGACCGCCTGGCAGTGGAGGCCGCCGTCAAGGAAGCCGCCGAAACACTGGGCGGGCTCGAAGCCGTGGTGACGGCCGCCGGCATCGACCGGTGCGGCAAGCTGGCCGACGTTGAGGCCACGGAATGGGAAAAAGTGATCGGGGTCAACCTGATGGGTACCGTCTCCGTGGTGCGGGCGGCCCTGCCCTACCTCAAGTCCTCCCACGGCCGGGTGGTGACTGTCGCCTCCACGCTGGGCAAGCGTGCCGTGGCCGATGCCACCGCCTATTGCGCGTCCAAGTTCGGCGTGGTGGGCTTCAGCCATGCGCTCGCAGCGGAGACCGGCGGTGAGATCGGCGTGACCACCATGATTCCCGGCGGCATGAAGACGCGCTTCTTCGACGACCGTACCGAGCAGTACAAGCCGCAGGACGATTCACGGCTCAACGACCCCAACAACGTGGCGCAGGCGATCCTCTTTGCGTTGTCCCAGCCCGCTGGCTGCGAGGTCCGCGAAATGCTGATCTGCCATGAAGAAGAGGGCTCCTGGCCCTAAACGCCAAGAGGACCCACGCCGGAACCGACGGGAGGAACATCATGCCCAGCATCGCCACAGACACCACTGCACAAGATTCCACCGCACAGGACGCCACCGCTCAGGACTCCACTGTGCAGGACAAAACTGCACAACCGGAAGCAACTGACAGCAACGGCATCACCGTCCTGAACCCCAGGACCGGTGACGTCCTGTGGACCGTGCCGGAAGCGGAACCGGCCGCAGTGACCCATGCCGTGGAAGTGGCACGGAGGGCTTCAGCTGAGTGGGCCTCCACTGCTCCGGGGGAACGCGGCGCCGCCCTCCGGAAGGCGGCGAAAGCACTTGAAGCAGCCGCGCAGGAACTGGCCGAACTCAACTTCAGCGAAACGGGCCGGCCGGTGGACGAGTCGCTCGCCGGCATCGGCGCGGGGGTTTCCACCCTGGAGCAGTACGCGGAACTGGGCCCTGTCCACCGCGGCCACAGCCTGCGCGGCAACCGGCTCGCTGCCGACTACACGGTGGCCGAGCCGCGCGGCGTGGCTGCCCTCCTGACACCGTGGAATGACCCGGTGGCGGTGGCATGCGGCCTGATCGGGGCTGCGCTGGTGACCGGCAACACCGCTGTGCACAAGCCGAGCGAGCGCTGCCCGCGGCTGGGTGAGGCACTGGGCGAAGTCCTGGCTCCTGCCTTTCCGCCCGGCGTGTTCCAGACGGTGTCCGGCGGTGCGGACGTCGGGGCACTTCTGACGCAGTCCGAGGTGGACGTGATCGCGCATGTCGGCTCCAGCGCGGCGGGTGCGCGGATCGCCAGGGCGGGCGTGCTGACCGGCGCCCATGTGATCCGGGAGAACGGCGGCAACGATCCGTTGCTGGTGGACCGCGACGTGGACCCCGTGTGGGCAGCCGGGCAGGCCGCAATCGGTGCGTTCAGCAACAGCGGGCAGATCTGCGTGGCCGTGGAACGGATCTACGTTCACCAGGAGATCGCAGCGGAGTTCTGCGCTGCCCTGGAAACGGAAGCGGCCCTGCGCAACAACAACGGGACGGTTGCCCCGCTGGTGGATCTCCGAATGCGGGACGAGGTCCACGCCCAGGTGGCCGACGCGCTGCGGCAGGGCGCACGGGCGGTGGAGGGCGGCACCCTTCCCGACGGACCGGGCTCCTTCTACCCGGCCACCGTCCTGCTGGACTGCACCGACAAGATGCAGATCATGACTGAGGAAACCTTCGGGCCCATCGCGCCGGTGCAGGTAGTGGAATCGTTCGACGACGGGCTGCGCCTCGCGTGCAGCGGCAAGTACGGCCTTGCCGCCACAGTCCTGAGCGGCAACATCGCCCACATCCAGCAGGCAGTGGCCGCGCTCCCGGTAGGCACGGTAAAGATCAACGAAGTGTTCGGCGGCGCCCCGGGCGGTGCGGCCCAGCCGCGCGGCGAAAGCGGCGCCGGCTTTGGCTACGGCCCGGAGCTCCTGGACGAATTCAGCCGGGTGAAAGTGGTGCACATAGCCGCGCCGCCGGAATCAACAAAGGACAATTCGGGCGCTGCTCCTGATGGCCCCGGCCCCGAATCTGCAGCCGATGAACAGGACAACTCATGAGCCTGCACCCCGAGAACCTGCCGGTGGACCCTGCCGTGGCGGACCTGTCCACGCAGCGGGCGCTGTCCGAGTGGCTGCCCGGCCGGCTGGCAGCGGAGCAGCCGGCCGTCCTGGTGATCGGCGACCTGATGCTGGATGGCTGGTGGAGCGGCAGCATCGAGCGGCTGTGCCGTGAGGCCCCCGCCCCGGTGGTGGACCTCCAGGTCCGGGAGTCCGTCCCCGGCGGGGCAGCAAATACGGCCATGAACCTGGCTGCCCTCGGAGCCAGGGTTTCGGTGGCAGGCATCGTCGGAACCGATGATGCCGGCGAGGACCTGCGCAGCCAGCTCGTCGCGGCCGGCATCGACGTGACCCACCTCCACAGCCACCCGGACATGGTGACCACCACCAAGATCCGGATCAGCAGCGGCGGCCAGGTGATGCTCCGCCTCGACGACTCCGCCAAGGCGGTGCCGGCGGAGGCGCTGGAGGCGCTGGCAGCTTCGGTGCGTGCCGCCGTCGAACGCCAGGACGCGGTGCTGGTGTGCGACTACGGCAAGGGTGTGCTTGCCGGGCCCGTCCACAAAGGTTTGATCGATGCGTTGGGGGAGAGGCCCGTTCCACTGGGGGAACGCCCGCTGCTGGTGGTGGACTCCCATGATCCCCGCCCATGGGCACCACTGCGCCCGGACCTGGTGACGCCCAACGCGCAGGAAGCCGCCCGGATGCTGGACCTGCGGCTTCCGGACGGCCAGGACCGGGTGGAAGCTGTCAGCGCGCACTCGGAGGAGTTGCTGGCAGCCACCGGTGCGGCCGCCGTGGTGGTCACCCTGGACCGGGACGGCACCGTGCTGTTAAGGCCCGACGGCGTCACGCACCGTACGTGGGCGCGGCCGGCCGCCGAGAAGCAGGCGTCCGGTGCCGGCGACACGTTCGTTGCGGCGCTGACGCTTGCGCGCGCGGCCGGGTTGCCGCTGACGGCCAGCCTGGACCTTGCCCAGTCGGCCGCGGACGTGGTGGTGCACCAGCCGGGAACCTCCGTCTGCAGTACGGGCCAACTCAGCCGGTACCTGAAGGCGTTTGCTGACACTGCCCTTGGTGCCGACGAGCTGGAACGGCAGCTGGAACTTCACCGGTCGCAGGGCCAGCGGATTGTGCTTACCAATGGCTGCTTCGACGTGCTTCACAGCGGCCACACCCGATACCTCAACCAGGCCAAGCAGCTGGGCGACGTCCTGGTGGTGGCGCTGAACAGCGACGATTCCGTACGGAAACTCAAGGGTGCCGGCCGCCCCATCAACTCCATGGCGGACCGTGCGGCGGTGGTGGCGGCCTTGAGCTGCGTGGACTACGTGACAGTGTTCGACACCCCCACGGCGGCACCGCTCATCCGGCAGCTCCGGCCCGAGGTGTACGCGAAGGGCGGGGACTACAGTCCGGAAATGCTGGCCGAGACGCCCGCCGTGGAGGAATACGGCGGCAGGGTGGCCATCCTTGACTACGTGGCTGAGCGGTCCACCACTGCCGTGGTGAAACGGATCCGGGAGGGCGAGGGGGCCGTGCCCGGCAACTAAGGTGCCAGCTGTATCAAGCGGCAACTAAGGTTGAACCATGACTGAAGCGCGGCACGGGTAATGGCTAAACGCGGAAGGTCAGGGGGCCGGAACGGCATGCGTGCGGTAGCCGGAGTGGTTGACGTGCCCGCGGGTTCCCGCCAGAGCGGACCTGTTGAAGGTGTGTATTACATCGACACCGGGGACTGCGAGCTGATCGCGGACCAGGACAACTCCACCGGCTGGCTCCTGAAGATCAACGGCGTCATGAGCTCCCACATCGACCTGGCGGACCCGCTGTTCCTGGACTTCGAGTACATGCGTTGGATGTCCGCGCTGATCGAGTCGCGCTGGCCGCCGTCGGGCGTTTCCGGCACGCAGCAGAAGCTGCGCGGCCTGCACCTGGGCGGCGGGGCCTGCTCGCTGGCCCGCTACTTCCATGCCGTGTACCCGGACGCCCGGCAGGTGGTGGTGGAGCTGGATGGCAAGCTCGCGGAGTACGTGCGTGACTGGTTCGACCTGCCCAAGGCGCCGCTGCTACGGCTGCGGGTGGGGGAGGCCCGCGAGGTCACCGAAACCCTGACCGCCGATACCCGGGACTTCATCATCCGGGACGTTTTTGCCGGCGCCTTCACCCCGCGGGCGCTGACCACGGCCGAGTTCACCGACCATGCCAAACGGGTGCTGGCGCCGGGCGGACTCTACATGGTGAACTCCGGCGATGCGCCGGACCTTAAGAACGCCCGCGAGGACGCCGCCACCATCGCGGCCGCCTTCAAATACACGGTGATCATCGCGGACCCCGCCATGCTCAAGGGCCGCCGCTACGGAAACATGGTGATGGCCGGCAGTGACGTCCCGTTTGGCGACGACCCCAAGCTGCACCGCCGGCTCCTGGGCGGAGCCGTCCCGGCCCACCTCTGGGACGACGACCAGGTCCGGGCGTTCGCGGCGGGCTCCCCAGTCCGCCACGACCCGGTTGCCGGTGATTGAGCCGTCAACCGGCGAATGAGCTATCACCCGGTGATTGAGCTTGTCGAAATCCAGGTTTCGCTCCCCACCAGCACCCTAAGCTCGCAAGCTCGCTGAGGGAACCCTGCTGGCGGGGCCCCGCCTCAACCAGCGGAGTTTCCCCGGCCCAGCAGCCAGTCCCGGTGCTCCGCCATCTGCTCGCGGAGCGCCTGGACTACGGCGGCCACGGCCGGGCGGCGCAGTGAGTCCGGCCGCAGCACCATCCAGTACGGCAATAGTTCGGCGATTTCGGCGGGCAGCAGGCGCACCAGGTCCCCGTGAAGATCGCCCATAAAGCAGGGCAGGAAACCGATCCCTGCTCCGGCGCGGGTTGCCTCCACGTGGACAAAGACGTTGGTGGAGGTCAGGCCGTCGCGCATGGCGGGCACCAGCCGGCGGGGTGCATCGAGGTCGTCCACCTGGAGCATGGAGTCCACAAAGTAGACCAGCGGGTGCTCGTTGAGTTCGGCCACTGTGGCCGGGGTTCCGTGTTCGGCCAGGTAGGCGCGGGAGGCGTACATTCCCAGCATGTAGTCGCCCAGCCGCACGGCCTCGGCCCGGTGCACCTGGGGTTCGCCCACCACCACTTCGATGTCCAGGCCTGAGCGCTGCTGCAGCGCCCGCCGGGTCATGGTCACCACCTCCACGCTGAGGCCAGGGTGGCCACGCCGGAGCCGGGCTACAGCCGGGGCGGCAATGTAGGCACTGAACCCGTCCGTGGCGGTCATACGCACGACGCCGGTAATCGGGTCGGGTGCCTGGCCTTCTGCTCCCAGCGTGCCCATCACAGCCTCTACCTGTTCGGCCACCTGGACCGCCTGGGCGCCGAGGTCCGTCAGCTCCCAGCCGCCGGTGGCCCGTGCAAGGACGCGGCCGCCGAGCGCCTTCTCCAACGCGGCTATCCTGCGTGAGACGGTGGTGTGGTTGAGGCCCAGGGCCTGCGCCGCCGTCGTAAATTTTGCGGAACGGGACACCGCCAAAAGGACCAGCAAGTCATCAGGGTTGGCTTTCATATCTGCAATTCTGCACATACTTGGTGCCGGTTTGGCTATTGAAGCTGATTGTCTGTGCAGCAATACTCAGGGGAGCCATTCAGGTGCTGGAGATCACAGCACGTGTCACCGTGGACACTTAGGAGAAACCCCATGAGCGTTGAACAACGCCCGGCGGACAATACTGCCGGACCTGCATCCAAAGGATCCGGACTAAAGAAAATCGTGGCCGCCTCAATGGTGGGCACGGTAGTGGAGTGGTACGAGTTCTTCCTCTACGCCACCGCCGCCACCCTGGTGTTCGGCAAGTACTTCTTCCCGGCCACCGGGAACGAACTGGACGGCATTATCCAGGCCTTCCTTACCTACGCCGTCGGCTTCGTGGCGCGGCCCCTGGGCGGGATTGTGTTCGGCCAGATTGGCGACAAACTGGGCCGCAAGCCCACGCTGCAGCTCACCATCGTGATTGTGGGTGTGGCAACGTTCCTGATGGGCTGCCTGCCCGGCTTCGCCGATATCGGCTACCTCGCACCGGCCCTGCTCGTGGCACTGCGCTTCATCCAGGGCTTTGCGCTGGGCGGCGAATGGGGCGGAGCGGTGCTGCTGGTTGCCGAGCACAGCCCCAACAAGTCACGCGCCTTCTGGTCCAGCTGGCCACAGGCCGCCGTGCCGGTGGGCAATCTTCTGGCTACCCTGGTGCTGTTCATCATGTCCACAACCCTCAGCAGCGAGGCGTTCCTTGGCTGGGGCTGGCGCGTGGCGTTCTGGCTCTCCGCCGTGATCGTGTTCGTTGGCTACTACATCCGCACCCACGTCACCGAAGCCCCCATCTTCCTGGAGGCCAAGGCCCTGGTGGAGAAAGAGCAGGCGGTCAGCTACGGCGTTTTCGAAGTGGTCCGTAAGTACCCCAAGGGCATCTTCCAGGCCATGGGCCTGCGCTTCGCCGAAAACATCATGTACTACCTGGTGGTCAGCTTCGCGATCGTCTACCTCAAGACCGTCCACAAGTACGACACCTCCTCGCTCCTGCTGGCCCTCCTGATCGCCCACGTCATCCACTTCCTGGTGATCCCGCAGGTGGGGCGCCTGGCGGACAAATTCGGACGCAAGCCGGTGTACTTGTTCGGCGCGGTGTCCGGCGCGGCCTGGCCCTTCTTCGCCTTCCCGATGTTTGATACCCGCAGCCCGGTTGTGATCGTGGCGGCCGTGACCATCGGGCTCTGCCTCCACGCCTTTATGTACGCCGGCCAGCCGGCCATCATGGCTGAACTGTTCCCCACCCGCATGCGCTACTCCGGCGTCTCGCTCGGCTCCCAGGTGACCTCCATCTTCGCCGGCTCGCTCGCGCCCCTGCTTGCCACCCAGTGGCTGAAGGACACCGGGTCCTGGGTGCCCACCGCCATCTACCTGGTGGTGGCCTGCGCCATCACCGCGGCGGCAGTGCTGAGCCTGCGGGAAACCAAGGGCATCGCCCTGGAGGAAGTGGACAAGGCCGACGCCGCCCGCGAAGGCCTGCTCCCCGCCAGGACCCGCTAAGCTGCCTGGGCAGCTGGAGACTTCCGATGGACAATCGCAAGGGAACTGCAATGGACAACAACATGTTGAATGGCCGCAAGGCCCTGGTCACCGGGGGAGCCAGCGGAATCGGCGCCGCGTGCGTCCGCGAGCTTGCCGCACGCGGGGCGAAAGTGATGGTGGCCGACGTCGATGCCGCCGGAGCCGCCGCGCTCGCCGACGAGGTGGGCGGCACCTCCTGGACTGTTGACCTGCTGGACGTGGACTCGCTCGCCACCCTGAGCCTGGACTGCGACATCCTGGTGAACAACGCCGGGATCCAGCGCATCAGCCCCATTGAGGAGTTTGATCCCGTGCAGTTCCGCCGGATCATCACCCTGATGCTGGAGGCTCCGTTCCTGCTGATTCGAGCGGCCCTGCCGCACATGTACAGCAACGGCTTCGGGCGGATCATCAACCTGTCCTCGGTGCACGGGATCCGGGCCTCTCCTTTCAAGAGCGCATACGTTGCCGCCAAGCACGGCCTGGAAGGGTTGAGCAAGGTGACGGCGCTCGAAGGCGGCGAACACGGAGTCACGTCCAACTGCATCAACCCCGGCTACGTCCGGACGGCGCTGGTGGAGAAGCAGATTGCGGACCAGGCCCAGGTACACGGCATCCCCGAATCCGAGGTGCTGGCCAAAGTGATGCTCACCGAGTCTGCCATCAAGCGCCTGGTGGAGCCCGAGGAGGTTGCGTCCCTGGTCGCCTGGCTTGCTTCCGGCCACGCCGGCATGGTTACCGGCGCCAGTTACACGATGGACGGCGGCTGGTCGGCCCGGTAGCATCTGCCGGCGGGCAACACCCGCCGGCAGCAACACCTCAGCGGCAGCTCAGTCCAGCTGCCGCACTTGGCGGTGATCGTAGAACACCACTCCGTGGGCGGTTTTCACGCCCACGGAGTTGCGTTGCCGGAGCACCACGATTCCCTCGCGCCGGCCGCTAAAGGGATCATCCCCCACCACTGCATCGCCGATCTTGAACGGGGACCGCGGGGTGAGGGCGGTCCTTGCCCGGTCCCACGCTTTTACCGCGGCCGTGGCAAGACTGATGGGCTGGCCCATGCCGGCCGGGTCGGGGACATAAGTTTTCACCATACGTACCAACTCCTCGCGGGCGGCAGCGAAGCCACCCACTGGCGGTGCAGGTTAACCGGAACGCTCCCAGCAGAGGGCGGCCCTCCCATTCCGGTTGGCACCTTACGCCAAAGCTATGCGCTATTCACACCAGTCACACCAGTAACATGTACCCGCTTTTTCCATGCGGGACTACTTGCTTGGGTTCTCCCGCCGGGCACCAGCGGATCGTGCCCGGTCAGCGGGGGCCGTTGACTATTTCTTCCGCGTTCTCGAATGCCCACGCCACCAGCGGAACCAGCAGCGCGCTCAGTTCGTAGCCGCGCTCGGTCAGGCTGTAATCCACCCGCGGCGGAATGACGGGCTGGGCTTTCCGGCTGACCAGGCCGTCACGCTCGAGCGTCTTGAGGGTCTGTGCCAGCATCTTCTCGCTGATGCCCTCGGCCCGCCGCCGCAGCTCACTCCACCGCTGCTCACCCTCGGACAACGCCAGCAGGATCAGTACGCCCCATTTGCTGGTGATATGGTCCAGGACCGTCCGGCTGGGGCACCCGGCCGGGAACACGCCGTCGGCAAGCGCGACGGGAAGGGGTGCGGAAAGGGCAGTAGCGGAGGTACTTACTTCCATACCAGTACCTTACCTGAAAGTGCGTACTCTCTTTCGGGAAGTATCGGGAAGGTGTCGTGGTTGTGCTCCATGAACAACCCCAACGGAAGGAAATTTCATGAGCATCGTCGTCACCGGCGCAACCGGCAAACTGGGCCGCCACGTAGTCGAGGCACTGCTGGAGCGCAATGTTCCCGCGCAGGAGATCGTGGCCACCGGGCGCTCCCTTGAAAAGCTCGCAGACTTCGCGGAGCGCGGTGTCCAGGTAAAGGGCATTGATTACGCTGATCCCGCCTCCGTGGCCCAGGCCCTGAAGGGTGCCTCCAAGGTCCTCCTCATTTCCGGCAGCGAGGTAGGCCAGCGGGTGGAGCAACACCGCACTGTGATTGAAGCCGCAAAGGCCGAAGGTGTTGAACTGCTTGCCTACACCAGCATCGCCAACGCGGACACCACGTCAATGAAGCTGGCCGGCGAGCACCAGGCCACGGAAGCCATCCTGCGGGAATCCGGTGTTCCTTTTGTCCTCCTGCGTAACGGCTGGTACCTGGAGAACTACACCGAGCAGCTGCCCGGCACGCTTGCCCAGGGTGCCGTCGCCGGAAGTGCAGGCGAAGGCCGCGTCAGTGCAGCGTCGCGCGCGGACTATGCCCACGCGGCTGCCGCCGTCCTGGTTGCCGATGACCAGGCAGGCAAGATCTACGAACTCGGTGGCGACGAGCCGTTCACCATGGCTGAGCTGGCCGCCGAGATCACCGCTGCCGCAGGAAAGCATGTCGCCTACCAGGACCTCCCGGCCCAGGAATATGCCGGAATGCTGGCCGGTTTCGGCGTGCCGGAGGCATTCGCGGATATCCTCGCCGATTCCGATCTCGGGATTGCCCGGGGCGACCTCCTGGTCAGCAGCGGGGACCTGCGCACGCTGATCGGCCGCCCGACGACGTCACTGGGCGAAGCTGTGCGGGCCGCCGCTGCGACTGCCTAGGTTTCAGCTTCGCTGATTGCCATTTTCCTGATTTGCCCGGCCTTCCGGGCCGGCCAAATCAGGAAATCAGGACTTGGTACCCGTCAGTGCGAGGGTGCCGCCAAGGCCAATCATCAGCGCCCCGCCGGTTGCCTCCATGGCGGAAATCCGGCGGGGCGAACGGGCAAACCAATGCCGGGCGGAGCCCGCGGCAATGGCCCAGAGGCTGTCTGATACCAGCGCTATCAGTACAAACAGCACCCCGAGCAGCGCCAGCTGGAATGCAATGGCCCCGGACGAGTAATCCACAAACTGCGGCAGGACAGCTACGAAGAACACCACGGATTTGGGGTTGGTGGCGCCTACGGCCAGGCCTTCGGCCACCAGGCGCAGCGGCCGCGGGTCCACGGGCCGGCTCTCGGCGGAGGGGTGCTCCCGCCTGTGCCGGATGGCCTTAATGCCCAGGTAGACCAGGTAGGCAGCTCCAGCCAGTTTCACCACACTGAACAGGATCACCGACTGCGCCACCACAATTCCCACGCCCAACGCCACCGCTGCCACTTGCACCAGCTGCCCGGTGGCATTGCCCAGCACGGTGAGGACGCCGCCCTTCCAGCCGAGGGCAAGGGAACGGCCGATCACGAACAGGACGCTGGGCCCCGGCACGGCGATGAGGATCACGGCGGCAAGGGCAAAGGCAAGCAGGTTGGACAGTGGAACCATGCCTGAGTTTAGCCCCGGCAGGGTGCGCCAGGCATCGCCTGGCGCTGCCTGGTCCTGCGTGCTCAGCCGCGGCCGCGGTCGGGGGCGACTTCGGCTGAAGCAACCCCCGGCAGCGGTGACGTTTCGTCCACAAGCTCGGCCCGCCGTCGTCCGTCACCCTTGATCCACAAACGGTACGCGAGGATGAGGAGCACCAGCCAGGCTCCGCCAACATACAAGGCGATCCGAGTGTCCTCGAAGGCGCCGAGGACGGCGATCACCAGCGCCATAAAGGCAATGGTGAGGATCGACGCGGCAGGCCACCACGGCGAAGGGAATTCCGACGCCGGAAGGCCGCTTCGCGCGATTTCCCGCTTCATGGCCACATGGGAAGCCAGGATCATCACCCAGACCCAGACGGTGGCGAACGTCGCGATGGATGCGATGAGGATAAAGACGTCCTCGGGGATGACGGCGTTCAGGACCACACCCACCAGGAGGATCGCGGCCATCATCACCACCGTCATCCAGGGCACCCCGTGCCGGGACACCTTGCCGAAGGCGGCCGGGGCGTGGCCTTGGCGGGAGAGGCCGAAGAGGATGCGGCCGGCGCCAAAGATGTCGCTGTTAATGGCTGAGAGTGCTGCCGTGATCACCACGGCGTTCAGGATGTGCGGGGCCGCGGGGATGCCCAGGCCGCTGAAGATCTGGACGAAGGGGCTGCCGTTGCTGCCGATCTCGTTCCACGGAAAGAGGCTCATGAGCACGCCCAGGGTGAGGACGTAGAACAGCAGGACGCGCACGGGGACCGTGTTGACCGCCTTGGGGATGACCTTTTTCGGGTCGGCCGCCTCGCCGGCGGTGATGCCGAGGGTCTCGATCCCGCCGAAGGCGAACATCACCACGGCGAAGGAGGCGAGGAGCCCTTCGAAGCCGAACGGGAAGAACCCGCCATGCTCCACGAGGTTGCCCAGGCCGGGAGCGACAGTGGAGCCGTCGGCCTGGAAGCCGAACACGATGATGGCTGCGCCGCCGGCGATCATGGCGATGATGGCCGCCACCTTGATGAGCGAGAACCAGAACTCCAGTTCGCCGAAGACCTTGACGCTGAGCAGGTTCAGGGCGGCCAGGAAGAAGATGATGGCAAGGATCCAGATCCAGCGCTCCACTTGCGGAAACCAGAAGCCCATGTAGATGCTGAAGGCCGTGACGTCCGCGATGGCCACGATGGCCATCTCGAAGACGTAGGTCCAGCCGGTCACAAAGCCGGCCAGCGGGCCCAGGTAGCGGCTGGCGTACTGGCCGAATGAGCCGGAAACCGGGTGCCGGACGGCCATTTCGCCGAGGGCGCGCATCACCATGAACACGGCTGCGCCGCCGATGATGTAGGCCAGCAGGACGGCGGGGCCGGCCTTTTGGATTGCGGAGGCCGACCCGTAGAAGAGGCCCGTGCCGATTGCCGAACCCAGGGCCATGAACCGGATATGGCGCACATTCAGCCCGCGGTTCAGGACGCTTCCGACGGCGGCTGTTGCGGTTTGTTGTGTGGCCGGATTTTCGTTCCGGGTTGGGCTTGGTGCTTGTTGCATACAAATACCTTCTCGTCCTTGGGAGGTGGGCCGGTAACCAGCAGACCACTTCCGCGGGCGACGTGATGAGCCTCACGGGGGCTTGGTGTCTTTCATTTCAGATTGGACGATGGATCCCTGCATTTTCGGTTCAGAGGCGGGACCCTTGACGCGACCGGCGGCTTTTCCTTACCTTGAGGGGCCGCCGGTATCCGGGCGGATGAGGTTGTTGTGCCCCCGTACCACCAGCCCGAAGGAGTTCGATGATGAAAGCAATCGTGCAGGACGTTTATGGATCTGCGGACGTGCTCGAACTGCGGGACATCGCCAAGCCCGGGCCCGGCAACGGCCAGGTGTTGATCCGGGTGCGGGCGGCCGGCGTCGACCAGGGCGTCTGGCACCTGATGACCGGGCTGCCGTATCTGGTCCGGCTCTTTGGCTATGGGCTGAAGAATCCGAAGGTTCCGGTCCGGGGCCGGGAAGTGGCCGGCGTGGTGGAGGCGGTAGGGCCCGGAACGACACGTTTTGCCGTGGGGGACGAGGTGTTTGGAACCTGCGACGGGTCCTTTGCCGAATACGTCTGCGCGAAGGAGGACAAGCTGGCCCGAAAACCCGCAAGCCTCTCTTTCGAAGAAGCCGCGGCTTCGCCGATCTCAGGCGTCACGGCCCTGCAGGCTGTCCGCGACGCCGGCCAGGTCACTGTCGGCCAGAAGGTGCTGATCCTTGGCGCGGGCGGGGGAGTGGGGTCCTTCGCGGTGCAGCTGGCCAAAGCCTTCGGAGCGGAGGTGACAGGGGTATGCAGCACCGGCAAGGTTGACCTGGTCCGTTCCCTTGGGGCTGATGCCGTCATTGACTACAGGACGACCAAAATTGCGGGCGCCGGGACGCTGTACGACGTCATCCTGGACACGGCCGGCAACCGGCCGCTGTCACTCCTGCGTCGGCTGCTCGTACCCAAGGGCACGCTGGTGATCATCGGCGGCGAAGGCGGCGGCAAGCTGACCGGCGGATTTCAGCGGTCCCTGGTTGCGCCGCTGGTCGCCATGTTTTCCGGCCGGAAGCTCAAGGGGCTTGTCGCCAAGGAAACACACCTGGATCTCGAGGCCCTTGCGTCGATGATCCAGGCCGGAAGCGTCAAACCTGTGGTGGACAAGGTCTTTCCCCTTGACGAAGCGCCGGCCGCCATCCAGTACCTCCGCGAGGGGCGGGCGCGCGGCAAGGTTGTCGTCAGTGTCTGAGCAGGTCAGCTTATCCACATAGGCGCGAAGGCAGGATGATCCCGGCGGGCCCGTCCGGGACGCTGGAGGCATGGAAAGCAAAGCAGACTGGGACGCCGCAAACAGACAAGCTCTTCAGGCAATCCACTGGGCGCTCTATGGTGTTTTGGTCCGCGGGGCCGCCATGGAAAATAGCCCGCCGTCGCCCTACGGCCGTACCGTGGATGCAGTTGCCAGAATGGGCTTTTATCTGGGCCAGATCGCAGAGTTCGATAGGATCGAAGCCAGGCTCGACGCATTCAAGGTCAGGCTGTCCGGGGGGTATCCAGGGGTGCTATCTGCCAGTCAGAACACTGACGCACGTAGGCAGGACCTAATCTCAGGGAGTGAAGGCGAGCCCCCGTTCGGCGGCGGCTGCCTCGAGGATCCGGACGGCCTTCGGGCCGATGCCGTGCATGGCCAGCAGTTCCCGGCGGCCCAGTGAGGCCACCTCGGCCAGAGAAGTGATGCCGGCCTGGAGCAGGGCGCTGTTGGCGGGCCGGCCAATCGGTGGCAGATCCCCAACCTGTGCAGGGACGTCGCGGGTGCTCATGCCTGCCTCGCCGCAGCTTCTATGGCGGCACGGTGGGCAGCCCATTCTTCAGGGCTTCGCCTGGTGAGGTTCGGATCGCCGGGGCGCTGCCCCGCACTGCCGTCGATGAGTTCGCGCAGGATGTCTGCGTGGCCCAGGTGATGGGAGCGTTCGGCAACCATATGGACCAGGATCTGGTGCAGGGTGACGTTGCGCCGCTCTTCCGGCCACCACGGGACCACACCAGGGGCGTCAGCGGGCAATGCCTCGATGGTCGCGTCGCTGTGCGCAGCGGCGAAGTGGTGCAGCTCCACGATGTCCGCACGGGACTCGGACGCGGTCGCCCACATGTCCGCGTCCGGGACTGCGCCGTCGTCCAGCCAGGGAAGGTGCCGCCCGCTGGGGCGTCCAAACACCACCCCGAAATAGTCCACCTCCACGCTGGCCACATGTTTGACCAGGCCCAGCAGGTTGGTTCCGGTAGGTGTAAGCGGCCGGCGGACGTCGTACTCGCTGAGGCCGTCCAGTTTGCCGAGCAGGTCGTCCCGCCTGGCCCGAAGATAACGGTGAAGCGTCTCTTTTTCGTCCATAGCGGGACTCTACCGAACCGCGAGCCAGCCTTGGCCGGCGCAGAAGCGGGGCAGTATGCTCACGCCTGTCTCGTATCGCAGACAGCAGGCGTGTTTTCATGAGGCTTGCATGCCGGAGGAGGGCGCAAGCTTAAGTACGGGATCCCGGATAGCCCCGGGATGTACCGCCAACAAAAAAGGAGGTTCCGGTGTTAGCCACCGAAGCGAGGCCGGAGGCCGGCAACGAATCAAAAGCGGCCTCAAAAGCGGCCTCCAAACTGGCGTCGAAGGTCCCCGCTGCCGAGAACACGCTCCGCATCCTCAAACTGTTGGCCTCCCGGCGCGGCCCGATGGCGGCGTCGCAAATTGCCTCAACCCTGGGCCTGCCCAGGTCCAGCGTCTACCACCTGCTCGGTGTGATGGAGGCCAATGGCTTCGTGCTTCATCTGCACGAGGAGCAGCGGTATGGGCTCGGAATCAGTGCTTTTGAGCTCAGTTCCGCCTACTCCCGCCAGGAACCGTTGTCCCGGCTGGGCCGGCCGCTGCTCGCCAGCCTGGTGGATGCGCTCGGCGAGAGCGCCCACCTGGCGGTCCTGCATGGACGCGACGTCCTCTACATTGTCGAGGAACGGGCCAAGAACCGGCCGTCCCTGGTGACAGACGTCGGCGTCCGGCTCCCCAGCCATCTCACCGCCAGCGGGCGCGCGATCCTTGCCGCGCTGCCCAAGTCCCAGGTACGCGCCCTGTACCCGAATGCCGCCGCCTTCTCGGCCCGGCACGAGGTGGAGGGCGCCATCATGAAGTACTCGGCGCTGTCCTCCCACCTGGACCAGGTCCGGCAGCGCGGCTACGCCACGGAACACGGAGAGGTAACTCCAGGTTTCGGCTCCATCGCGGCCGCCGTAACGGATCACCTGGGATGGCCGACGGCGGCAGTCGCCGTGACGTTCCTCGAGGACAAGTTGCCGGTGGAGGAATGGCCGGTCCTGGCCGGCCGGGTGCAAAAAGTTGCCGACGAACTCTCGCTCCGGCTCCACGGCCGCCCCGTCAAGTAGCCGCCCCGGCATTTGCGCCATCACTTTTTGTCCCCAACCGGGGCTTTTGGCAACCAAAAGTGATGGCGCAACGGGAGGGGCGGGAGCGTCTGGAATGCCGGACAGCACCCTCCCAAAACCACTGTAAAGCCCAGTCACCAAGGGCTTTAGTTGATACAGAACTTCTTTCACATCACAGACACCAACGAAAAGGAGCCATCATGGCACCCGCCGATTTCACCACCGGTGCCCGCCCGGTCAAAGCTGCCCGCGGCACTGAGCTCACCGCCAAGTCCTGGCAGACCGAAGCCCCGCTGCGGATGCTGATGAACAACCTCGACCCGGAGGTGGCCGAACGCCCGGACGACCTGGTGGTTTACGGCGGCACCGGCCGGGCCGTCCGGTCCTGGGCCGCCTTCGACGCCATCACCCGCACCCTGGAAACCATGGAAAAGGACGAGACGCTCCTGGTCCAGTCCGGCAAGCCAGTGGGTGTGTTCCGCACCAACGAGTGGGCCCCGCGCGTGCTGCTGGCCAACTCCAACCTCGTGGGCGACTGGGCCACCTGGCCCGAGTTCCGCCGGCTTGAGGCCGAAGGCCTGATGATGTACGGACAGATGACTGCCGGGTCCTGGATCTATATCGGCACCCAGGGCATCCTGCAGGGCACCTTCGAAACCTTCGCCGCGATCGCCCGCAAGCTCACCGGCGACGAAAACGGCACCCTCGCCGGCACCCTTACCCTCACCGGCGGCTGCGGCGGCATGGGCGGCGCCCAGCCGCTGGCCGTCACCTTGAATGAGGGCGCCTGCCTGATTGTCGATGTCGACGAGACCCGTCTGCGCCGCCGCGCGGGCAAGCGCTACCTCGATGAAGTGGAAACCGACCTCGACGCCGCCATTGCCAAGGTCCTGAAGGCCAAGGAAGAGCGCCGCGGCTGGTCCGTGGGCTACGTCGGCAACGCCGCCGAGGTCTTCCCCGAAATCCTGCGCCGCCACAGGGCCGGCGAACTCACCGTGGACATCGTCACCGACCAGACCTCCGCCCACGATCCGCTGTCCTACCTGCCCGAGGGCATCACGGTGGCCGAGTGGCACCGCGAGGCCGAGGCCGATCCCGAGGGCTTCACCAAGAAGGCCCAGGCCTCGATGGCACGCCACGTCCAGGCCATGGTGGAATTCCAGGACGCCGGCGCCGAGGTCTTCGACTACGGCAACTCCATCCGCGACGAAGCACGCAAGGGCGGCTACACCCGGGCGTTCGAGTTCCCCGGCTTCGTTCCCGCCTACATCCGGCCCCTGTTCTGCGAGGGCCTGGGCCCGTTCCGCTGGGTGGCCCTGTCCGGGGACCCGGAAGACATCCGCGTCACCGATGAGGCCATCAAGGAACTGTTCCCCGAGAACAAGCACCTGCACCGCTGGATCGACGCCGCCCAGGAACGCGTCGAGTTCGAGGGCCTGCCGGCACGCATCTGCTGGCTCGGCTACGGGGAACGCGCCAAGGCAGGCCTGCTGTTCAACCAGCTCGTCAAGGAAGGCAAGGTCAAGGCCCCCATCGTGATCGGCCGCGACCACCTGGACTCCGGTTCCGTCGCCTCCCCGTACCGCGAAACCGAGGCCATGGCGGACGGTTCGGACGCCATTGCTGACTGGCCCATGCTCAACGCCCTGCTCAACACCGCCTCCGGCGCTACCTGGGTCTCCCTGCACCACGGCGGTGGCGTGGGCATCGGCCGGTCCATCCACGCCGGCCAGGTCTCCGTCGCTGACGGCAGCGACCTTGCGGCGCAGAAGCTCGAACGCCTCCTCACCAATGACCCCGGCATGGGCGTCATCCGCCACGCCGACGCCGGCTACGACCGCGCCCTCGACGTCGCCAAAGAACGTGGCGTCCGCATCCCGATGAACGAGAAGTAGGAACCACAAGTGACTCTCACAACCCACGAACCGCTCACCGTCACCCTCGGCTCCAGCGGCGTCACGCCCGAGGACGTTGTCGCCGTCGCACGCCACAACGCCAAGGTCACCATTTCCCCGGATGCCCTGGAAACGGTCGCCAAGGTCCGCGCCCACATCGATGACCTCGCCTCCAGCGACGTCCCGGCCTACGGCATCTCCACCGGCTTCGGCGCCCTCGCCAACCGCCACATCCCCAACGAACTGCGCACCCAGCTCCAGAAAAGCCTGATCCGCAGCCACGCCGCCGGAATGGGCCCGGCCGTGGAACGTGAAGTGGTGCGCGGCATCATGTTCCTGCGCGCCAAGACCCTCGCCTCCGGCCGCACGGGCATCCGCCCGGTGGTCCTGCAGACCATGGTGGACGTCCTCAACGCAGGCATCACTCCCGTGGTCCGCGAGTTCGGATCACTCGGCTGCTCGGGCGACCTCGCCCCGCTGTCCCACTGCGCCCTGGTCCTGATGGGCGAAGGCGAGGCGGAAGGGCCCGACGGCGTGACGTACGGCGCCGCCGGCCAGCGCACCGTTGCTGAGCTGCTCGCCGAACACGGCATCGAACCCGTCACCCTCGCCGAAAAGGAAGGCCTGGCCCTGGTGAACGGCACGGAGGGCATGCTGGGTATGCTCCTGATGGCCATCGCCGACCTTCGCCAGCTGCTGACGACGGCGGACATCACCGCCGCACTCAGCGTCGAAGCGCTGCTGGGCACGGACCAGGTGTTCCTGCCCGAGCTCCATGCCGCCCTCCGTCCCCACCCGGGACAGGCGGCCAGCGCGGACAACATGCTGCGCGTGCTGTCGGATTCGCCGATCGTGGCCTCCCACAAGGTAGGGGACTCGCGGGTGCAGGACGCCTACTCGCTCCGCTGCGCCCCGCAGGTGGCCGGCGCCGTCCGCGACACCGTGGACCACGCGGCACTGGTGGCATCACGCGAACTGGCGGCGGCCATCGACAACCCGGTGGTCCTGCCGGACGGCCGCGTGAGCTCGAACGGCAACTTCCATGGTGCCCCCGTGGCGTATGTCCTGGATTTCCTGGCCATCGCCGTCGCCGACCTGAGCTCGATCGCTGAGCGGCGGACGGACCGGATGCTGGATCCGGCCCGCTCCCACGGCCTTCCCGCCTTCCTT
The DNA here is from genome assembly GCF_006680095.1 of Pseudarthrobacter sp. B4EP4b. Taxonomy (NCBI): domain Bacteria; kingdom Bacillati; phylum Actinomycetota; class Actinomycetes; order Micrococcales; family Micrococcaceae; genus Pseudarthrobacter; species Pseudarthrobacter sp. B4EP4b. Next base: position 95,719 of record NZ_VHIJ01000022.1, read on the forward strand.
GCTGCTGACCCGGGAGTGGATTCGGGCCTGATGATTGCCCAGTACACCCAGGCAGGGCTGGTGTCCGACAACAAGCGGCTGGCAGTCCCGGCGTCCGTGGATTCCATCCCGAGTTCGGCCATGCAGGAAGACCACGTTTCCATGGGCTGGCACGCGGCACGCAAGCTGCGCAAGGCAGTGGAGAACCTCCGCCGGGTCCTGGCCATTGAGCTGGTGACCTCTGCCCGGGCCTTGGATATCCGCACGCAGCTTTCGGGCGGCGTACTGACTCCGGGGCCGGCGGGCGCCGCCGTCGTCGCGGCGCTGCGCGAAAAGGTGGACGGGCCGGGGACCGACCGGTTCCTTTCGCCCGAACTGGAGACGGCTGACCAGCTCGTCGCCGCAGGTGAGGTGCGCAGGGCGGCCGAATCCGCCGTCGGCGTCCTCGCCTAGGAGAGAAGAATCTTCGGATAGAAGCGCAATCCGTCCGCCTGGTGAAATTTCCGCCGACACGGTCATCGGGCGGACGGGGAGTGTAGTAGAACTGAAGGTGTAGCAAAAGTCACACCAACGAAGCTGTGGCGCACGAACATATACAAAGGGGTAGAAGTTCACATGAAAGCACGTGGGGCAGTCCTATCGAGGCGCAATGCCCATTCCGCCGCTGTTTCCGACTGGAGGAGCCTCCGGGCCGGGGAACGCGTCGAAATCATCAAGCAGGCGCATGTGGTAGCCACCGGGGAGGTGGAAGAAGTGTCGCAGAGCGGAAACGTTCTGTGGCTCGTGCCGGCTGGTCCGACTGAGAAGCAGCTCTTTTTGAAGTCCGACGGCGTGCAGGTACGCCGCGGCTGACGTATTTCCAGGACAAACAAGAGTCCCCGCGCTGCCTGATGCAGTGCGGGGACTCTTGTTTGGTCGCCGGCTAGGCCCGCCGGACAATTCAGGCGGCGATGGCCTCGTAGGTTTCGCCGAACGGTACTGATTCATCCAGTGCCACGGTGTAGCGTCCCGGACGAAGCCGGGTGACGAGGATGCCGCAGGAGGCGTCCTTGGCGGCCACCTCGATCAGTTCTGCGACTGCCTCTTCCAGGCCTGCGTGCATTTCGCCTGCCGTGTAAAACTCCAGATCGATGGAGCGGTTCAGCGGCCCCTCCGTGGAAGCGGAAGCAGCCGGACGGTGTTCCATAGTGGCTGTAGACATGTACTGAACTTTCTGTTTCTTCGTCCCCCAGGGCCTGCCCATTCTACCGACGAGCGCTTCAAATGTCAGATGACTGCCCTATGTAACACCGTTCGTCCGGGCCGCAGCGCGTGGTCTTGCCGCTGCCGGCCCAGTCACAATCGGCGCAGTGGCGGAGGTCCTCCTGTGTCGGACACCATGGTGGTAAGCCATCATCAACCGGATTAGGCCGGATGCGAAGAGAAGGAAATCCTGTATGAAAATCATGCGCCTCGGTGACATCGGCAAGGAACAGCCCGCCGTTCTGGCACGGTCCGCCGCCGGAGATGAAGAGTACTTCAGCCTGCTGCCCCTGACTGGGGACGTTGACGGCGCCTTCCTCGCCGGGGGAGGGCTGGCTAAAGTACGCGAAGCCCTCGAAGCCGGCACGTTGCCGGTCCTTGAGGGCGCTGCAGGCCTCCGCATCGGTGCTCCGGTAGTCCGCCCGGGAGCAGTGGTTGGTATTGGCATGAACTACGCCGCGCACGCGGCCGAGTCCGGTTCGGCGCCGCCGGAGGTTCCCGTGGTGTTCCTCAAGCCGGCGAATACCGTGACCGGCCCCTATGACCCCGCCCCGGTTCCGCCGCACTCCCACAAATACGACTGGGAGGTGGAGCTGGGCATCGTGATCGGGGCGGAGGCCAGCTACCTGCCGTCCGTGGAGGCGGCCCAGGACTGCATCGCCGGCTACGTCACCGCCAACGACTTCTCCGAGCGTGAGTACCAGATTCCCGGTGCAGCCGGTCAATGGACCAAGGGCAAGTCCTTGCCCGGCTCCACGCCGCTCGGTCCATGGCTTGTTCCAGCCGGGGAGATCGACGGCGGCAACCTGCGCCTGCGCAGCTGGGTGAACGGCGAAGCCCGGCAGGACTCGTCCACTGCCGGGCTGATTTTCGACGCCGCCACCCTGGTGCACCACTGCAGCCAGTACATGCGGCTGGAGCCCGGTGATGTGATCATCACCGGGACTCCAGAAGGTGTTGCACTGAGCGGCCGCTTCCCATACCTGCGGCCGGGCGACGTGGTGGAGGTTGAAGTTGAGGGCCTGGGGCGCCAGCGCCAGGAACTTTACCGCGCACGTCCGGTAAGCGCGGCGCCCGCGAAGCCGGCGCCGCTGGGACAGCTTCAGTCCAGCTAGGCCTTCACTGCCAGGACTGGGCAGTCGGCTTCGAGCAGGATCCGCTGGGACACGCTGCCCATGATCAACTTGCCCACCGGTGTCCGGCGCCGCAGCCCGATCACAATCAATTCGGCATTGTTCTCCTCCGCGGCATCCAGGACCTCGGCGGCTGCATCGTGGCCACGGACCGGCTGCTTGATCACGTGGTCGATGCCCTGGGTGGCGAGCCGGTCCTCAATGCTCTGGATCTCCGGCTCCTGGGCGTAGCGGTTGTCCACCAGGGCATCGCCCTTGGAGGAGTTGATAACCAGCAGCTGTGTGTTGTTCTTGCGGGCTTCGGTAATGGCCTGCGTCAGGGCTGCTTCACCCTCGGGCGTCGGGACGTATCCCACCACGATGGTCATGGCTGGTTCTCTTTTCTGTAGGTCTTGTTGCGTACGGGGCATGGTCCGGAGAGGGTGTCCGGGATCGGTCAGCCAACGTCCGTCGGTTCGGGAGCGCCGGAATTGGCAGGAAGCAGCGGCTTGCGCGCCGGACCGTTCCGCTTGACCAGCTTGAAGACCAGCGGCCACAGCAGGATGAGTCCCACGAGGATGTAGACAACGACGGCGATCGGCTCGCTGAAGAGGCCGGCGGGGTCGCCGGCGCTGAGCTGCAGCGTCTTCCGGAGCTGGCCCTCAATGCGCGGGCCAAGGATCACGCCGAGGATGAGCGGCAGCACGGGCAGGCCGAAGCGCCGCATCATGAACCCGAGGACGCCGAGCACCAGCAGGATCACCAGGTCGAACGCCTGCAGGTTCACCGAATAGGCGCCCAGCGTGGCGAAGAAGAGGATGCCCGCGTACAGGTACGGCCGGGGGAGCTGCAGGAGTTTCGCCCACATCGGTGCCAGCGGCAGGTTGATCAGCAGGAGCAGCAGGTTGCCGATGAACAGGCTCGCGATCAGGGCCCATACGAGGGGACCCTGGCTGCTGAAGAGCTGCGGGCCCGGCTGGATGCCGTAGGACGTGAAAGCGGCGAGCATCACCGCGGCGGTGGCGTTGGTGGGAAGGCCCAGCGCCAGCATGGGGGTCAGGGTGCCGGCGGCGGCAGCGTTGTTGGCAGCCTCGGGGCCGGCGACACCTTCAATGGCACCCTTGCCGAACTCTTCGGGGTGTTTGCTGAGGCGCTTTTCCGTGACATAGGACAGGAACGTGGGGATCTCGGCGCCACCGGCCGGCAGCGCGCCGAAGGGGAAGCCGAAGGCGGTGCCGCGCAGCCACGGCTTCCAGGAGCGCTTCCAGTCGGACTTGCCCATCCAGGGCTGCCCCACCGGAATGGCATGCAGCGGCGTGCGGCGCAGGTGGGCGGCAACCCAGAGGGCTTCGCCCACCGCGAAGATGGCCACTGCTACTACCACGATGTCCAGCCCGTCCGCGAGCAGCGGCTGGCCGAAGGTCAGACGGCGCTGGCCGGTGACGGAGTCGATGCCCACCAGGCCGATGGCGAGGCCGAGTGCCAGCGAGGCGAAGCCGCGGAGCCGGGACGAGCCCAGGACGGCGGTGACGGCCAGCAGGGCCAGGATCATGATGGCGAAGTAGCTGGGGGCTCCGAGGCTGACGGCGAACTGGACCACGATCGGTGCGCAGACGGCCAGGAGGGCGGTGCCGATGGTGCCGGCGACGAACGAGCCAATGGCCGCCGTCGCAAGCGCCTGGGCGGCCCGGCCGGCCTTGGCCATTTTGTTGCCTTCGATCGCCGTCACCACCGAGGACGATTCACCTGGTGTGTTCAGCAGGATGGAGGTGGTGGAGCCGCCGTACATGCCGCCGTAGTAGATGCCGGCGAACATGATGAAGGCGCTGGTGGGTTCCAGGGCGTAGGTGACCGGAAGCAGCAGGGCCACGGTCATGGCCGGGCCGAGGCCCGGAAGGACGCCGACGGCGGTGCCCAGGAGGACGCCGATCACGGCGTACAGGAGATTCATGGGGGTCAGGGCGGTGGCGAAGCCGTCCATCAGGGAGGACCAGACGTCCATTAAAGGATTCCTTCCAGGAGGCCGGCCGGAAGGGCGATGCCGAGGCCGAGGTAGAAACCGTAGAAGGTCAGCAGGGACATGGCCACGGAGATGAGCCCGTCACGGATGTAGTGGCGGCTGCCGAGTGCCAGCACGCAGCCCCAGAAAAGGACAGTGCCGGAGATGACCCAGCCCGCCCAGTCGATGAGCAGGATGTTCAGGATGAAAGCGCCGGCCAGGGGCAGGACGGTCTTCCAGTCGGCGGGGTGGGTGAGGTCCACATCTTCGCCGCCTTCAGCTTCGCCCTGGCCGCCGCGGAAGACGTTGATGGCCAGCAGGACAGCGCAGACCACCAGCAGGCCGGCCACGATGTAGGGAACGGTTTTGGGACCGACCGGATCGGATTGGGAGTACGGGGTTACCAGGCGGTTGGCGTCCACGAAAACCACGACGCCGGCCGCGCCGAGCAGGAGTGCAACTCCCAGCTCGGCGCGTCCTTTGAGGCCTGTTGTCAGGGAGCTCACGCCAACCCAAGCTTGGTGAGCACGTCCGCCACCCGCTTGTCCTGGTCGGAGAGGAAGGACTTGAACTCATCGCCGGTGATGAAGGCATCGGTCCAGCCGCGGGTCTTCAGCGTTTCCTTCCAGCCCGCGGTGCCGTGCATCTTCTCCAGGGCGGCAATCAGCTTGGTCTTGTCCGCATCGCTGATGCCCGGAGGGGCCACCATGCCGCGCCAGTTGGTGAACACCAGGTCGATGTTGGATTCCTTCAGCGTGGGTGCATCCACACCCTCGAGCCGCTTCTCGCCGCTCGTGGCCAGGACGCGCACCTCACCGGACTTGATCTGCTGCAGGAACTCGCCTGCACCGGAAGCGGCGAAGCCGAGCTTGTTGCCAAGGATCGCCGGGAGCAGGTCACCGCCGCCGTCGTAGGCCACGTAGTTGACCTTGGTGGCGTCGATGCCAACGGCACCGGCCAGCTGCATGGGCAGGAGGTGGTCCGGGCCGCCCGGGGAGGAGCCGCCACCCACGGCGATGGAACCGGGATCGGCCTTCCAGGCCTTCACGAGGTCGTCAATACTCTTGTACGGGGAATCCTTGCCGACCATGATGGCGCCGGGTTCCTCGATGAGCCGGGCAAGGGGGGTGGTTTCGGTCAGCTTCGATTCTGACTTGTTGGTGTAGCTCGCGCCCACCACGCCCAGGCCCATCAGCATGGCAAGGTCCCCGTTGCCCTTTTCGTTCACCACGCGGGCAAGGCCCACGGTGCCGCCGGCGCCGGCGAGGTTGAAGACTTCGGTGTTGGTGGAGATCTTCTCGTCGTCGAGGACCTTCGCTGCTGCGCGGGCGGTGGTGTCATAGCCGCCGCCCGGGGTGTTGGGAACCATGATCTGGAGCCCGGTAATGGGTCCGGCGGCGGCGCCGGAGCTTTCCGAACCTGTGGAGCTCTTTCCGGTGGCACCGCAGCCGGTGGCCATCAGGGCGATGCCGGCGGCGACGGCGGCAATACGCAATGCGCGGATCTGGCGCATGGTGTTCCTCTTCTCATGAAAAATGATCAGCAAGACTGACTTGGTGATTCGATGCTAGGTTCCGCGGTGACGCCGGTCACTCTTATGTACGCAGAGAAAGTTAAGTTCATTGCGTTCACGTTTCGCCGAAGCCAACCGCGGCTGCCGCGTCTGGGCTTGAAAAGGCCGCAAACCCTGCCACCGGCGCTGCCTGCGGTATAGTTCCCGTACCTCCGCAGGGGCCGAAAACGCCGGAACCTGGCCGGAGATACCCGCTGAACCATCCAAAGGACCAACCACAGTGACTCGACGAAGAGGGATGTCCCTCGCGGGGCAATACCTCGTGCTGCAGTTGCTGATCGTGTTGGCGGTCCTGGTGGCGGTGGTGGCCATCTCCCTGGCACAGTCTGCCGCCACGTTTGAACGGGTGGAGGGCCGGCGCGCGCTTTCTGCCGCCGAGGCCCTGGGCAACAACCCGGCGGTCCGTGAACTGCTTCCAACGGCCGAGCCCCGCAACGGAGCGGCACTCCCTGCCGTGGCTGAGGCCGTGCGGACGCTGTCCGGATCGTCCCAGGTGGCGTTGGCGAAACAGGACCGTACCGTGGTGGCCTCCTCGGACCCCAGTTTGCTGGGCGAGAAGCTGGACATTGGGCCGAGCCGGGTCATGGAGGGCCGGGCGTGGACCGGTGTGGTGGCCGAAAGCAGTGCTGCCATGCTGTCTGCGCATGTGCCGGTCCTGGACGACGGCGGGAAGATGATCGGCATCGCCGCCATCAGCCGGAACTACCCCACCACCCTCGAGCGGCTGGGAGATGCAGTTCCCAATTTGCTCACCTACCTCGGGGTGGCCAGCATCCTGGGAGTGGCCGGTTCGCTGCTGCTGTCCCGGCGGGTCAAACGCCAGACCCTGGGCATGGAACCGAGTGAGATTACCGGCCTGGTGGAAAACCGGGAAGCCATGCTGCACGGGCTCAAGGAAGGCGTGGTGGCGCTCGATCCGAATGAACGGATCACGGTGGCCAACGACAGCGCCCGCGAACTGCTGGGCCTGCCGGCAGACTGCGTGGGCAAGAAGGTTTCATCGCTTCCCGTGGATTCGGCTTTGAAGACGGTCCTCACGCGCAACCAGCCGGACCCCGACCAGCTGGTGCTCGTGGGGGAGCGGCTGGTGGTCCTGAACCGCGTTCCCATCCGGTCCCGCGGCCGCGAAATAGGCTCTGTGACCACGTTGCGCGACCGCACCGAGATGTCCTCGCTTGAGCGTGAGCTGGGCGCAACCCGCACCGCCACGGATACGCTCCGCGCGCAGGCCCACGAGTTCGCCAACCAGCTCCACGTGATCTCGGGCCTGATCCAGATCGGTGAATATGATTCGGTGGTGCAGTTCGTTAATGGCGCCACAGTGGACCGGACCCGGCTCAACGATGAAGTCACCAGCCGCATCCACGATCCCGCCCTCGCCGCTCTGCTCATTGCCAAATCCAGCCTCGCCACCGAGCGTGGGGTGGCCCTGCAGCTGGATCCCGAATCTGCCCTGCGTCCGGTCAGCGACGAGTTGTCGCGCGACCTCACCACGGTGGTGGGGAACCTCGTGGACAATGCGTTCGACGCCGTGACAGGACGTCCGGACGCCGCTGTCCGGGTGCTGGTGGAGGAGGGCCGGGACCCCTTCACCACAGCCGGGCACGTGACCGTCACTGTGCGGGACAACGGTCCGGGTGTCCCGGACCAGGCGGTGGAGGAGATTTTCCGCCAGGGGTTTACCACCAAAGATGCCGGGCCCGCGGACGGGCGCGGCTTCGGCCTGGCCCTGTCCCGCGTGGTTTGCCGGAGGTCCGGGGGTGATCTCACTGTGGCCAATCACAATGGAGCGGTGTTCACCGCCCGGTTCATCAGAGGTACAACCCAGCCCAAGGGAGGTGCAACGAAGCCATGATCAAGGTGCTGATCGTTGACGACGACTTTATGGTGGCCAAGGTGCACGCCGGCTTCATCCAGCGGACACCCGGGTTCGCGGTGGTGGGCGTGGCGCATACTGGCGCGCAGGCCGTGGTGGAAACCGGCCGGTTGCAGCCGGACCTTGTGCTGCTGGACATCCACCTTCCGGACATCAACGGCCTGGACCTTATGCATCAGCTGCGCGATGTTGCCCCGGAACTGGACGTGCTGGTCATCAGTGCCGCCCGTGAGGTCGAAACAGTACGCAAGGCGCTGCGGGGCGGGATTGTGCACTACCTGATCAAGCCGTTCTCCCAGTCGGACCTGCAGGAACGTCTTGAGCATTACCGCAGCGCGTACCAGGGCCTGGACTCCGCCAAGGATGTGGCCGAGCAGTCGGACGTCAACCGGGTGTTTGGCCTTGACCGGACGGAGCGGCCGCTGCCCAAGGGCTGCAGCATCGAGACGCTGAAGCTGGTGGAGGCCGCCCTCAACGCGGCGGCAGGTGACCTGTCCGCGGCCGAGGTGGCCGAGCAGGTGGGGACGTCCCGGGTCAGTGCCCGCCGCTACCTCGAATACCTGTATGACGAAGGAACGCTGGACGTCCGGCTCAAATACGGGGTGGGGCGCCCGGAGCGGCGCTACGTCCTCAAAGGCCAGTAGCCGCCGGTCAGCGCAGCAGGGTGTCGATCAGCCGCGCGGCAACTTTCGCGGTCCGGCCGTCGATATCGAATTCCGGGTTCAGCTCCGCGACGTCAAGATGCAGCAGCTTCCGTGACCGCGCCACCTGGCGGCACACAGCAGTGATCACCGGAAGCGGCACCCCGTAAGCGGCGGGGGCACTGACACCGGGCGCCACCGCTGCGGGCAGCACGTCAAGGTCGATAGTCAGGTAGAGGACGTCGATGTCCGCGAGGAACCCTGCCACGAATTCCTGCACCCGGTCCGCTCCGCAGTCCTCATCCAGCAGGTACCGCACGCCCAGCTTCCGTGCCGTCTCGAAGAGGGTGCGGGTGTTGTTGGGTTCGGAGATTCCCACGACGGCGTAGCGGAAGTCCCGCCCGGCGGCTGCTTCCGCGCGGGCCATCTGGAGGAACGGCGTGCCGGAACTGGGGACGGGCTCGTCACGCAGGTCGAAGTGGGCGTCCAGGTTCAGCACGCCCAGCCTCAGGCCGCCCTGGACGGCGGCGGATGCGGCAACACCCGAATAGCTCGCATAGGCGGTTTCGTGGCCGCCGCCCAGCACCACGGTGAGCTGCCCGGCGTCGAGCATGTCCCTCACGGCGCGGCCGGCGCGGCCCTGTCCTGCCTCCAGTTCCGAGCCGGAGACCACCACATCACCGGCGTCGGCTACGGGTCGCTCCAGGTGGTAGGCCAAGGGGCCCAGCGCGGCGCGAAGGGCAGCCGGGGCGTTGGCCGCGCCAACGCGGCCCTTGTTCCGGCGCACCCCTTCGTCGCTGCAAAAGCCGAGCAGCGCTGCAGGCTTTGCTCCGGGGCCGGCCGACGGTCCGGCGTCGTACGCTTTTACCGCCTGCCACCAGCGGAGGTGCCCGGCACCCTCGCCATCAAACCTGCCGGTCCAGGGCTGGGGCGGGACGTCGACGGCAGGGGTTGAGGAAGGCATGGTTCAAGCTCACCGCATGCCGGGGACGAAAACCAGCAACGGGGCCGTGATGGTGTCTGGAATTCAAGAAGCTGCCAGCGGAAACCGGAGAGGCTAAGGTGGAGCAATCCCTTCCGGGACCATGCCATCTTGCCGCGCCATGAGGGCGCCATCGACCCAGGCCGGAGAACATCACCGTGTTTGAAGCCCCCAACATCCTGTTTGCCGCTGCCGGACTTGCCGTGTTCACCGCCGCTGTGCTCCCCAAACTGCTGCGCGACATGCCCTTCTCCATGCCGATGGTTTTCCTCGGGGCGGGCATGGGCGCGTTTGCCCTGATTCCCACCCTTCCGGACCCGGACCCGGTAGCGCACGGCGACTTTGTCCTTCACCTTTCGGAAATTTGCGTGATCATTTCGCTGATGGGCGCCGGGCTGGCGCTGGACCGGCCCGTGGGGCGGCGGCGGTGGTCAACTACCTGGCGTCTGCTGGGGATCGCCATGCCGTTGTGCATCATCGGCCTGACCCTGCTGGGGATGTGGTTGCTGGGGTTGGGCCTCGGCGCCGCCCTGCTGGTGGCGTCCAGCCTGGCGCCCACGGACCCCGTCCTTGCCTCCGAGGTGCAGGTGGGCGAGCCCGCGGACGACGACGGCGGCACCAACAAGGAGGACGAGGTCCGTTTTGGCCTCACCTCCGAAGCCGGCCTCAACGACGGCCTGGCCTTCCCCTTCGTCTACCTTGCCATCGCCATCAGCATCGCCGGCTCAGCTCCATCTGACTGGTTCGCGGAATGGTTCGGCGTGGATGTGCTGTGGCGGCTTGCCCTCGGCCTGCTGGTGGGCTTCCTGACCGGCAAGGTCCTGGCCAGGCTCTTCTTCTCCGCACGTGCCGACAGCCTGCGGCTGTCCAACCACTCCGAGGGTTTCGTGGCGCTCGCCGCCACTTTCCTGGCCTACGGCGTCACCGAGATGGTGGAGGGCTACGGGTTCATTGCCGTGTTTGTCTGTGCCGTGACCATCCGCGCCGCAGAACGCACACATGGGTACCACCGGGTGCTGCACTCCTATGTGGAACAGCTCGAACGGCTCCTCACCGTGGTGATCCTGGTCCTGTTGGGCGGCGCAATCGCCCGGGGGCTGCTGGCGGGAATCGGCTGGGCCGAGGTGCTGGTGGCGCTTGCATTCCTGCTGGTGGTGCGGCCCCTGGCAGGCTGGCTCGGGCTGCTGGGAGGCAAGACCGGCCCGCGGGAACGGATTGCCCTCTCGTTCTTCGGAATCCGCGGAATCGGCTCCCTGTACTACCTCTCCTATGCCCTGGGCAAGGGCCGCTTTGCAGACCAGGCGGAGTGGCTGTGGGCTTTTGTGGGCCTGGTGGTGGCACTCTCAATCGTGATCCATGGCGCCACCACCTCACCGCTGATGAACCGGCTGGACAGGCTCCGCGTGGTAAGGGCCAGGGCGGTCTCCGGAGATGAGGGGCTGGCCCCCAACACCCCTGTGTAGGCGGTTGCTACATTCCGACGGCGGCCTCGATGGGACCAATCGCGAAGAACAGCAGGAACGCCCCGGCCACCGCCCACATCAGGGGGTGGATGTCCTTGACCCGGCCCTGGACGGTGCGGATCAGGACGTAGGCGATGAAGCCGGCACCGAGGCCGTTGGCGATCGAGTAGGTGAACGGCATCAGCGAGAAGGTGAGGAAGGCAGGGATGGCGATGCCCCAGTCCTGCCAGTCGATCTTGCCCACCTGGGAGACCATCATGAAGCCCACTACCACCAGGGCCGGAGCCACGGCTTCGAAGGGCACCAGGTTGATGAGCGGGGTGAAGAACATGGCCACGAGGAACAACAGGCCCGTGACGATCGAGGCGATGCCCGTGCGGGCGCCTTCACCGATTCCGGCGCCCGCCTCGACGTAGATCTGGTTGGAGGACACGGACGCGCCGCCGCCGGCGATGGCGCCGAGGGCGTCCACCTGCAGGACGCGGTCGACGTCGGGAATGTTGCCGTGCTCGTCCACCGTGCCGGCTTCATTGGCCAGGCCCACCATGGTGCCCATGGCGTCGAAGAAGATGCTGAGCAGAATCACAAATGCCAGCAGGGTGGCAGCCACAAAGCCGAGGTGCTGGAAGGCGCCAAACGGGTTGGCCTTGCCGATCAGGGACAGGTCCGGGGCGGCCCATTCGCTGAAGGCGGGGGCCACCAGGGACCAGCCCTGGGGGTTGAAGGGCTTGCCCGGCTGCACGCTGGGGCCGATGTGCAGCGTCATCTCCACGACCACGGCGATGACGGTGGAGCTGATGATGCCGATCAGGATGGCTCCCTTGACCTTCCGGACCACCAGCGCGATGGTCAGGACCAGGCCAAACACGAACACTGCGGTGGGCCAGCCAAGGAGCTTGCCCTCAAAGCCGAGGCCAACCGGAACCGTGGTCCCGGCCACGTCCGGGATGCGGCGGACGAAGCCGGCGTTGACCAGTCCGATCAGGGCAATGAACAATCCGATGCCCACCACGATCGCCGTCTTCAGGCCCTCCGGAACAGCTTTGAACACCGCGGTGCGGAACCCGGTGAGGACCAGGATCAGCATGGTGACGCCGGACATCACCACCAGGCCCATCATGTCCGGCCACGTCAGGCCAGGATTGGTGGCAACGGTGACTGCAACAAAGGCGTTGACACCCAGTCCGGTGGCCAGTGCGAAGGGGTGCTTGGCCCAGGCTCCCATGAGGATGGTGAGGATGCCGGCAACAAAAGCGGTGACGGCGGCAACGGCGGGAAATCCGAGAGTGGTGCCGCTTGAGTCCGGGCCGGAGAGGATCAGGGGGTTCAACACCACGATGTAGCTCATGGCGAAGAACGTGGCGAAGCCTCCGCGGATCTCGCGCGAGAGGTTGGAACCGCGCTCGGTGATCATGAAATACCGGTCCAGGGCAGAGCCTTGCTTAAGCATTAGTCCTCCGGGGAAGTCTGTGGGGATACCTGAATCCTATGGTGACTTTGGCGGAGAGCCCGCCAATTTCGCCTAGTCTGTTAGGAAGCCAACACCAAGGGAGCAGTCCAAGCATGGGTTCCATCCGCCGCCAGTTACTGGGCTTTGTGCTCGGGTCCTTCGTTTGCGCCGCCGCCTTCCTGGGCCTGGCCGGTCCGGCCGCCGCGCACGACGCCGCCGAATCCAGCAGCCCTGCCCAGGGTGCCTCGGTGGCGGTAGTGCCGGAGCAGGTGTCGGTGACCTTCAGTAACAACCCGCTCGGGATCGGCTCATCCTTCTCCGTCAAGGACGCCTCGGGCGTGGAGTGGGCCGACGGGGCCGTGGAAATTGTGGACAACGAAGCCCGCCAGAAACTCAAGGCCGGGGCTCCTGCCGGGCAGTACACGGTCGCCTGGCGCGTGGTCAGCTCTGATTCGCACCCTATCGAAGGGACGTTCAGCTTCACGGCCGCTGCGGCTGCCGGCGGGGCTGCTCCGGCAGCCAGTACGGCGGCGGCAACTGTTCCTGCCATCGGAACCGCCCAGCCGGGAAAGACAGCGGCGCCGGAGCCCACAGGCTCGGGCGAGCCGTTCCAATGGAGCATCGTGATTTTCGCCGCTGCCGCGGTGGGGTTGCTTGCCACCCTCGCCATCCTGGCCCGCCGCAGGCTCACGGCAGGCAGTGATGACGAGCGCTGAGCGCTAACAGGGCAGGATCGCCAGGCTGCCGGTGAATGCGGCGCCAACACCGTCCGGGTTGACCTTGGCGGAAATCGCGTGGCCCACCGTTTTGGCCTGGCGCAGCACCTCCTTGGGTGAAGGGGTGATCAGTTCGCCCACACCCACCAGGTAGATGCCGATGGCACGCATGGCAGCGACGACGTTGCGGCCCACAGTGATGCCGAAGTCGTTGATCATCCGCCGCAGCTGGCTGTGGGCGCAGCGCGTCAGCACGATGTGGTCAGCGATCAGGATGCCGGTGGGCGTATGCACCTCCCACTGCGGAACGGCTGTGCCCCCCGGAAGGCCCTCCACCATGGTCAATTGGACAGCTCTGGTGGTGTTCCGGACATCCACGTCGTGGCTGGCGGCATAGTTGCGAAGGTGGCGCAGGATTTCGTTCCGTTCACGGAGGGTGACGGGGTCCGCCGCGTCGCAGCGCTGAAGGGAGGCGGTGTTGGCCGGCTGCGCGGCACCCAGGAGGTCCAGCCCGTCCACCACGATGGAGTCAACCCCGCGGCGGCACAGTTCGGCTGCCACAGCCAGGCCGGACAGTCCGGTGCCAATGATCACAGTGGTGGTCTGCTCGGTCCCGGCATTCCCAGGCATGCTTGACACTACAGTTTCCCTCCTTCGAAGATTCGGCAGGTGCAGGCGTCGTCGCCCGCGCGCGTCCCGTTACCCCCAAAGTCCGGCCGCAGTGCATGGCCGGGCAGCGCTCACTTGCATGTGCAGCTGGCGTCCCGGACCAACAATGTCCTGAAGACTACAGAACAATTCCGGTGCTGGATAGCCCAATCCGGAAACATTCCCCTGCGGGTGAACACGCTTTCCGTCACACCCCCGAAAGGGCGGGGTTGGGCTGCCGAAATGGGCGGACCGGCCCCGTCGAAAACGTGCGGCCCCTGGCGCCGGAAGCCTGTGGATAACCTCCCCTATCCGGCCCTGAACAGGCTTGCTAAGGGACGGTGGACGGAGAATAGTGAGAACTGGAAGCAGGCCCTTCCTTCGCAGCGGCTGCCGCTGAACGGGTGCACGGGGAAGGGTGCGGTTTCTGGCAGAATAGCCGCAACATACGGCAGTATCGCGAGGAGGCGGCCCCATGGGCGCACAAGAGTTGCATCCGGACCCGGCGCGGGACAATGGTGGTGCTCCTGCCGCTCCCGACGGAATTGTTGTTGGCGTGGACGGCTCGGAACATGGCCAGTGCGCCCTGGTCTGGGCAGCCCGCGAAGCGCAGCGCCGCCGCCGCCCCCTGCATATCGTGACCGCGTATTCCGTGCCCATCTTCGCCGCCTCCGGCCTGGACGGCGGATACGCCACTGTGGATGATTCCGTGATCCGCGAAGGCGCGGAAGCCGTGGTCAAGCAGGCGGTGGAGAAGGTTTCCAGGTATGACATCGACGTGAGCGCCTCGGTGGAGAACGGGGATGCCTCGGGTGTGTTGCTGGAGATGTCCCGGACCGCGGAGCTCCTGGTCTTCGGAACCAGGGGCAGGGGCGGGTTTGTGGGCAGGCTCCTGGGTTCAGTCAGCAGCGCGCTGCCGGCCCACGCGAAATGCCCCACCGTTACGGTGCCCCTGGTGTGTTCTGACCGCCTGGGTGAAACGACCGAGGACAAACGGATCAGGGCCGAACAGGCCAAAGCCGGGCACCGGCGCGTGGACAACGTGGTGGTGGTCGGCGTGGACGGTTCGGAGCAGGCCCGGGTTGCGGTCCTTGAAGCCGCGGACCAGGCCGTGCGGCTGGGCGCGTCGCTCCGCGTGGTGTGCGCTGTTCCCCAGTACAGCGGTTCACTGGCCTGGGTTCCCGCCCCCATGGACCGGAAGGCGCTCTTCGCAGACATCCAGGTGACCCTGGACGCCGGCATGGCCTGGCTGAGGAGCCACTACCCCGGCCTTGCCGCGGAATGCGAACTGCTGGACGGTTCCCCCGTGGACGTGCTGGTTGACGCCAGCCGGCACGTGGAGTTGGTGGTGGTGGGCACGCGCGGCCGCGGCGGCTTCACGGGCATGCTGCTGGGGTCCACTTCGGACGGCGTCCTCCACCATGCGAAGGGACCGGTGATGGTGGTTCCGGACCGTGAGGACCCGCGGCTGGCCGACAGGGCACGTTTCGGGCCCATCCTCGGCGCAGCCTGATCCGGCCCGGCCGCTTCGAAAGCGCCACACCATGGCTGCCTACAATCCAGCAGATCCGGGGCAGGAACCGCGCCGGCCCGGCGGGGAAAGCGACCACGCCCTGGTGGTCCGCCTCAGCCACCTCGACGGCAGCATGCTTCCGCTGGTGGGCGGCAAGGCGGCCAACCTTGGTGAACTGATATCGGCAGGGCTGCCCGTGCCGGACGGCTTCTGCCTGACCACCGAGGCATACAAGGAGGCCACTGTCACTGTCCGTGACGGTGGCCTCCGCCAACTCGGTGACCTTCAAAAGGCGCTGCAGGGAACCACCAACCAGGCCGCCGAACTTGCCGCGCTCGCCCGCACTGTGCGCGAAGCGATCATTGGCCTGCAGGTGCCGCCGCACATTGCCGCAGCCGTAGAGCAGGCCTATTCCGCGCTGGGACATGAAACTCCGGTGGCTGTACGCTCCTCCGCCACGGCCGAAGATCTTCCGTTCGCCAGCTTCGCCGGCCAGCAGGACACCTACCTGAATATCATCGGACCTGACGCACTCCTGGTGGCCGTGCGGAACTGCTGGGCGTCCCTTTGGACTGACCGTGCAGTGGCCTACCGTGCCGCACTGGGCATCGCGCCCCACGAAGTAGCCCTCGCCGTCGTGATCCAGCGGATGGTTGACGCCGCGGCAGCCGGCGTGATGTTCACCGCCAACCCCCTGACGGGCAGGCGGCGGGAAGCCGTTATCGATGCCGCCCCCGGGCTTGGCGAAGCCGTGGTCTCCGGGGCGGTCAATCCGGACCACTTCGTAGTGGACACGGCTGCACACCGGGTGCTGGAGCGGAAGCTTGGCGATAAGCGCGTTGCCGTCCGGCCCAGGCCAGGCGGTGGAACGGAAACCCACAACGTCCAGGACGGGGCGGACGGTTCGAGCCTGACCGATGGGCAGGCGCTGGAACTTGCCGCGCTGGGCCTGCAGGCCGAGCGGCACTTCGGAACGCCACAGGACACGGAGTGGGCCATCGATACCGGCGGTGCGCTCTGGTTGACGCAGTCCCGGCCCATCACCACCTTGTATCCCTTACCCGAAAGCCGTTCCGCCGCTGATGGGGAAGCCCGGATATACCTTTGCTTCAGCCTCGCCCAGGGACTGACCCGCCCGCTCACCCCCATGGGGCTGGCATCACTGCGGCTCGTTGGCTCCTCTGTTGCGCGGGCAGCAGGGTTCGACGTCCCCGACCCGCGCCGCGGTCCAGCATCCTACGCGGAGGCGGCCCAGCGCATGTACGTCGACGTCACGACGCCCGTCCGGAGCACCGTGGGCCGCCGCATCCTGCCGCGCGTGTTCGACGTCATGGAGGCCCGGTCCGCCACCGTGCTGCGCCAGGTTTTTTCCGACCCCCGGTTTTCGGTGACCCGGAAGACCCCGTTCGGACTCCTGCGCCATGTCCTGCCTGCGGCGGTGCGTGCCCGGGCCCCGGAAACCTTGCTCCGCGGGCTGCTGACACCCAAGGCGGCGCTCCGCCGCCTCGACCGGTTCAGCCGGCAGTTCGCCGACGACCTGGAGCTGGATTCAGGAGCCGGCCCCATGGAACGGCTGGATCATGCAGAGCGGCTCCTGGGAAGCCGGCTTTTTGCGATCGTTCCGGCCATCCTGCCGCTGCCCGCGCTGGGATTCGCCATGCTCTGGGCTGCCGGCAAGCTGCTGGGCGGGCCTGGCCGCGGGGAAGACCTGCAGAAGGTGCTCCGGGGCCTGCCGCAGAATGTGACCACCGAGATGGACCTTGACCTGTGGCGCCTCGCTGCAGCCATGAAGGTGGAGCGCGAAGCACGGGAGGCCCTGGAGACACGGGAGCCGTCCAGGCTTGCCGCGGATTTCCGCGACGGCACCCTGCCTCCCGTGCTGAATGCAGGCGTGGCGCGGTTCCTGGAACGCTACGGCCACCGCGCGGTGGCGGAGATCGACGTGGGGATGCCGCGGTGGTCCGATGATCCCACGTACATCCTGGGCGTCCTGGCCAACTACCTCCGCCTGGACAATCCGGCCATGGCCCCGGACGCGCAGTTCAGCCGGGCCGAGGCTGAGGCGGAGGCTGCAGTGGACCGGCTCGTTGCCGAAGCCCGGGCGCGCGGCAGGGTGCGGTCCATGCTTGTTGGCGCGGCCCTGCGGCGTGCCAGGTTGTTCGCTGGTTTGCGGGAATCGCCCAAGTACCAGCTGGTCCTGGGCCTTGCTGAAGTACGGAAGCAGCTGGCGCTCGTGGGAGCCGCGCTGGCTGCAGACGGCCGGCTCGAGAGCGCGGATGACGTCTTCTTCCTCGACTTTGATGAGCTTCGGCAGGCGCTGGGCCACACCAGCGCGACCACGCCCCGCCGGCAACGAAACGTCCGCGAACTCATCGTGGAACGGCGCGCTGCCTATTCGAGCGAATTAGGCAGGCGGCACATCCCCCGGGTCCTGCTCTCAGACGGAACCGAGCCGGAAGTGCTGTACGCCGGCCGCGCCGCTGCGGCGGACGGCGCCCTGACCGGCAGCCCCGCTTCAGCCGGGTCTGTCACAGCTGCCGCCCGGGTCATCCTGGACCCCGTGGGCGCCCACCTGGAACCCGGAGAGATCCTGGTGGCCCCGTCCACCGATCCCGGCTGGACCCCGCTCTTCCTCACCGCTGGCGGCCTGGTGATGGAAATGGGCGGGCCCAACTCCCACGGTGCCGTGGTGGCCCGCGAGTACGGCATCCCTGCCGTGGTGGGAGTCCCGGAGGCCACAGTCCGGCTGGCCACCGGCCAACACATCACGGTCGACGGCGGTGCGGGAACCGTGGTGCCTGCGCAGCCCCGGGGGTAGCCCGGGCAGGTGTAGCGGGCGTTTCCGAGGCGTACCCTTGGACTATGGGCTCCAGCGACGGAGACGATCAGCCATGAACCGGAGTTTCAACCACCGGAGCGACCACGGGACAAGCCTGGAGATCAGGGACCGCGGCGTGAGCCACGTCATCCGCAGCCCTTGGCTGCGCTGGATCCCCGCGGTGGCCGTACCTTCGGTCATCGCCGCCGGGGTGCTGTCGGGAACCCTTCCGGCACGGGCCGGCGACCCCCTGCCGGAGAAAACCCCGGCTGAAGTCATCGCCCTCCTCGCTTCGCACAAGACACACACGTTCTCGGGCACCATTGAACAGACCTCGCAGCTGGGGTTGCCGGAGCTCCCGGCTGCACCACCCACGTCGGGGCCCGCATCGGCCGACAGCGTGGCTTCAGTTATGGAGTTCCTCACCGGCGAGCACACGGCGCGGGTGTTTATGGACGGCCCGACCAACGCGCGCATCCAGGTCGTGGACCGGCTCGCCGAGCGGGACATCGTCCGCCATAACAGCGACGTCTGGTTCTACTCGTCCAAGGACAACTCCGCCGCGCATCTGACCCTGCCTGCCCACGCCCATGACCTGCCGCTGGCTGAGCCGTCCCACAGCGAGCCGTCCCAAACCGGGCCGTCCCACACCGATCCGTCCGACACTGGAATGCCGGCCACCCACACACCGGAGGAACTGGCAGGAAAGTTCCTGGCCATGGCTGACAGCACCACCGCCGTCACCGTCGGCCCGGACGTGGAAACCGCCGGCCGGCAGGCCTACACCCTGCAGTTGGAACCACGCACTGACGGCACCCTCGTCGGCAGGGTAACGGTCGCCGTCGACTCTCAGACTGGCATGCCGCTCTCCGTGAAGGTCACTGCGAGGGGAGCTGCCGAGCCTGCCTTCAGCGCTGGATTCACCAGCCTTTCGCTGGAAGCGCCGGACCAAGCGCTGTTCAACTTTGCCCCGCCACCGGGCAGCAAGGTGGAGGAGCTGCAGTTCAACCACCCCGCCTACCGGCAGCCCGGTCAAGGATTCCCCGAGACGCCGGGAACGTACATCACCCCTGACCGGCTGGCAGAGAACATCCAGGACCACGCCAGGCAGTACATGTCCGGGTCCGGCTGGGAAGCGGTAGCGGAAGTTCCGGCGGAAAGCGGCGCAGGCTCAAAGCTCAATGCCCTGCTGACCCGGAATCCGCTGCTGGCCCAGGCCGCCGTCGCCGTTCCTGGCGGCCGGCTGATTTCCACCGCACTTTTCAACGTCCTGCTCACGGACGACGGCCGGATCTTCGCGGGCATGGTCCCGCCGGAGAGGCTGCAAGCCGCTTCCACGGCTCCGTGACCCGGGCCGCGCAGGGCCCCGGATCGTGGACGTACGGCCTGACCATCGAGACGCAGGGGCTGACAAAGCGGTTCGGGCAGCAGTTGGCCGTGGACGGCCTGGACCTGGCTGTGCCCCGGGGAGCGATTTTTGGTTTCCTTGGCCCTAACGGCTCGGGCAAGACCACCACCATCCGGATGCTGCTGGGCCTTGCTGCCGCATCCGCGGGGAGCGTCCGGCTCCTCGGGATGGAGATGCCCGGGCGGTTCCAGGACGTCCTTCCCCAGGTGGGGGCATTGGTGGAGGGCCCGGCCTTCTATCCGTTCCTCTCCGGTACCGCGAACCTCCACCGCCTCGACGCCGCTACCCGGCATACTGCCCCCGCCACCCGAAAGGCCCGGGTTAATCAGGCACTGGAAAGGGTGGGCCTGGGGCATGCGGCGGGCAAGCGGGTCCATGCCTATTCCCTGGGCATGAAGCAGCGGCTGGGCATCGCCAACGCCCTGCTCTCGCCCCGCGAACTGCTGGTCCTCGATGAGCCCACCAACGGGCTCGACCCGCAAGGAACCCGGGAAGTGCGGAACCTGGTCCGTTCCCTCGCGGCCGACGGAACCACCGTTTTTGTGTCCAGCCACCTGCTGGCCGAAGTGGAACAGATCTGTACCCATGCGGCAGTGATGAGTGCCGGCCGGCTGGTGGCCCAGGGGCCGCTTCCGGAGCTTCGCCGCTCCGGAACTGTCCGCATCCGCCTGCTCACGCCAGATGCCGGGGCGGCGATGGCAGTCCTCGCCAGCCTGGGGGTGGCACCGGAGGAAGCAGCAGCGCAGCAGGACGGACAGGTGGTGACGGCGGCGCTGGACGCACCCGCTCAGGGCACTTCCCCGGGAAGCAACCTGTCCCCGGGGAGCACCGCGCCGGAGGATATTGTGGCCCGGCTCGTGGAGGCCGGGGTCCGGGTCCGGGGGTTCGCCGTGGAACGCGAAAGCCTTGAGGACCGGTTTGTCGCCTTGACGGGGGAGGGGTTCGACGTTGCCCAGTAGTGCACATTCTGAGAGCGCGGGGTTGACCAGGGCGACGGCGGTGGCGGCGCCGCGTCGATCGGGGCTTTCCCTCCTGCGTTCGGAACTCCGGGTGCTGTTCGGGCGCCGGCGCACTTGGGCGCTGTTGCTGGCACTCGCGGCGATCCCGGTGTTGATAGCGGTGGCCGTGCGGATTTCGTCAGCGGTTCCTGCCGGACGGGGGCCGGCTTTCCTGGACCGCATCACCCAGAACGGATTGTTCGTCGCCTTTACCGCCATGCTGGTGTCCGTTCCTTTGTTCCTGCCGCTCACGGTGGGAGTGGTGGCAGGGGACACCATCGCGGGTGAAGCCAGCCTGGGAACGTTGAGGTACCTGCTGGTTGCCCCGACGGGCCGGGTGCGGCTCCTCTTGGTGAAGTATGCGGCAGCACTGGCATTCTGCCTTGCTGCGCCCCTCACCGTTGGATTGGCGGGCGCCGCGATCGGGGCGGCGCTTTTCCCTGTCGGTCCTGTGACGTTGCTGTCAGGGGACGTCATCGAGCCACCGGAAGCCGCGGTGCGCATCCTGCTGATCGCCGCGTACCTCGCGGTCTCCCTGGCCGGACTTTCCGCGGTGGGGTTGTTCCTGTCCACGCTCACGGTGGTTCCCGTGGGCGCCATGGCCGCCACAGTGGTGGTCTCTGTGGTGTCCCAGGTCCTTGACCAGTTGCCGCAGCTGGAGTGGTTGCACCCATGGCTTTTCAGCCACTACTGGCTCGGTTTTGGGGACCTTTTGCGCCAGCCCGTGTTGTGGGACTCGTTTGTGGACAACGCGTCGCTACAAGCGGGTTACGTGGCCGTCTTCGGCGCGCTCGCCTACGGGCGGTTTGTCACCAAGGACGTCCTCAGCTGACTTTCAACGCGGGCCGCAGGCCATGCGGCGGCGTTGCATGGGAGTCAGTAGCGGGCGGCGTACGAATATAGCTCCATGCCTGCCATGGCGCTCAGCGGGGTCACACCGATACCCTCCTGCGGGTTGAGCGCCTGCACCACCTGGCCGTTGCCGAGGTAAATGGCAACGTGATAGAAGTTCGACGGCGAGCCCCACACCAGCAGGTCGCCCCGCCGTGCCTGCGAGAGGGGTACGTGGACAGGAGCGGCTTCGTACTGCTGGCCTGCGGTGCGCGGGAGATACTTTCCGGCCGCCGCAAAGGATGCCTTCACCAGGCCCGAACAGTCGAAGCCGTAGGGGCCGGTGCCACCGTATTGGTAGTAGTAGGGAGCGCCCACCTTGCTCATGGCCACCGAAATTGCGGCCTCATAAGTCCCGCTGCCGGTGGTGGGTGCTGGAGCGGGCGCAGGTGCTGGAGCGGGTGCGGGTGCCGGAGCCGGAGCTGGAGCTGGAGCGGGTGCCGGTGCCGGTGCCGGAGCTGGCGCGGGTGCAGGAACAGCAGGAGCAGCAGGTGCCGGAGCAGGAGCAGCAGGTGCAGGTGCCGGAGCAGCAGGTGCAGGTGCAGGCCGTACGGGACCAGCCGGGGCAGGAACAGCGGGAGCAGGAGCAGGAGCCGCCGGCGCTGCCGCGGCGGGAATGCCAGCCGGGGAAGCTGCCTGGTCCCGGGAAGCCTGCTCCGCAGCTGCAAAGGCAGCCGCCAGCCGGGCTTCCTCGCGAAGCCGGTCCAGGGCATCAACGCGCGCCGATTCAAGCGCCACCGTGGTGTTCCGGAGCTCGGCCAGTTGGTCCACCAGGACGGTGCGCTGGGCCTTGGCGTCCGCCACGGCTTTTGCCTGGGCCGCATTGGCCTGCTCCGCCTGGGTCTTGGCGGTTTCGGCCGTGCGCGCCGCATCATCAGCCGCCCTGGTGGCGTCCTCCGCCGCGGCAGTCAGCGACGCTGATGACTGGGCGGCTGCGTCGGCGGCCTCGAAGGTACGGCTCCGGCTGGCGGAAATGGCCTGGAGGGTGGCAGCCTGCTGAAGGGTTTCACCGTTCCCGCTCACGAAGGTGCCCAGGGAGGGATTCAGCCCGCCGTTGCGGTAGAGGTCCCCCGCAAGTTGTCCCACCTGTTTCCTGGTTTTGTCCTGCTGCCCGCGGGCAGCTGCAGCTTTCGCTGAGGCAACTGCCGCCGCTGATGAGCGCTGCTCCAGCTCCACCACTGCCTCGCTGTAAGCGTTGTTGGCCTGCATGGCGGCAGCGAAGGCGGCCTGCTGGGCGCTTGCCGCAGCCTCCAGGATGCGCTCAATGTTCGCCACCTGGTCCGCTGTGGCCGCTTCGTTGGCTTTCGCAGCGGCAATGTCCTCCGGGGAAGGCAATTCAGGAGCGGCAGGAACGGCAATGGCGGGGGACAGCGGCGCGGAAACCGCCGCAGCCGGCGTTGCCAGTGCTGTGACCAGCACCACGGCGGCAGTGAGGAGGGCAGCCTTGCGACCGGATCCAGTCGAAATCATCTGTTGAAACCTCGAAACGGTAGGGCCGGGAGGTCCTGACCGCGGCAGGGCTATGCCCTCGGCCTGCTCCCCAGCAGTCCGAGGCTACGTGACCGTACTGCACTTTGGCAACAAGAGTCACGTCAGTAACAGTAAGCCCAACGAAGTGTCGAAGGCTGTATACCGATCCGGCGTGTCGCAAGGAGGGGGCCAGTGTCCCGTCCCCCGAAGGCGCTCGGAGCCCTAACCATGCAACCGCGGCGCAAGAAACAGGCTGGTCTACGCGTGCTGGTGGGCCTCGTGTTCAGAGTGCGTGGCCGGTTCCAGCTGGAAGGTGCAATGGTCGGTATCAAAGTGGGAGCCCAGGCAGGTGACCAGCTTGTCCAGCAGCTGGTCGGCGCCACGGGCGGTCAGCACACCGTCCTCCACCACAACGTGGGCGGAAAAGACGGGGACGCCGGAGGTAATGGTCCAGATGTGGATATCGTGCACGTCAGAAACGCCCTCGACGGACAGGATGTGTTCCCGGATCATCTGGACTTCCACGCCCTTGGGGCTGGCTTCGAGCAGCACATCCACAACATCGCGCAGCAGGCTCCAGGCGCGGGGCAGGATCAGCAGGGCGATCAGCACGGAGGCGATGGTATCCGCGGCCTGGAATCCGGTAACCATGATGACCACGGCGGCGGCAATCACGGCGAAGGAGCCCAGCAGGTCACCGAGGACTTCGAGGTAGGCGCCGCGGACATTGAGGCTTTCCTGATGCCCGCCCCTCAGTATCAGCAGTGACACCAGGTTCGCGGCTGCACCCAGGATGGCGGCGAAGAGCATAATGTCCGTCTGTACTTCGGGTATCGTCCCGATCCGCCGGATGGCTTCGGTAAAGATCACCACTGAGATCACAATCAGGATCACGGCGTTGGCCAGCGCGGCGAGCACCTCGGCGCGCTGGTACCCGTAGGTCCTCTGGTCGCTTGCCGGTTGGCCGGCAATCCAGGCGGCGAGGAGGGCAATGGTTACGCCGGCAGCATCCGAGAGCATATGACCGGCATCAGCCAGCAGGGACAGTGACCCCGAGAGAGTGGCGCCCACCACCTGGACCAGGACCACGGCCAGGGTGATGGCGAGGACGGCCACCAGCCGGTGGCGGTGCCGGCCTGTTGCGGTGACCCCATGTGTGTGGCTGTGGTTGTGTCCCATGCCTACAAGGCTAGCCCCAGCCAAGCTCGTGCAGCCGGGCGTCATCAATTCCGAAATGGTGCGCGATCTCGTGGACCACCGTGACCGCCACTTCGTGGATCACGTCCTCGCGCGATCCGGAGATTTCAAGGATGGGTTCGCGGAAAATCGTGATGCGGTCGGGAAGTGAGCCGGCGTCCCACCATGAGTCCCGTTCGGTCAGCGGCACGCCCTCGTACAGTCCCAGCAGGACGGTATCCGGGTCCTCCCCGGGCCGGGGCACATAGTCGTCCTCAATGAACACCGCCACGTTGTTCATGGCCTGGGCCAGCTTGCCGGGGATGCTGTCCAGTGCGTCCCGGACGGCGGCCTCAAACTCGTCCGGCGACATGTTGAACGCCTGCGTCGGGAAGGGGTGGGCAGGCGCGGCGGCGTGCAGGGGTTCGCTGGGCCCTTCGGGAATAATGGGCAGGCCCGGCGGCAGGCTGACTGGCATACTCCGACTCTAGCGGGAAGGGCTCCGCTTGGCCCCTGGTCCCACAGCAGCCTCCCCTGCAGCTGGTACCGCAATGTGCCTGGCAGTTGCGCCTGCAGGGTTCCCTGGAGCATCCTTGCGGGGCGTCGGCCGGGACCTGCGCCGGGTCAGTCCCACTCCCACCAGGCAGACCACGCCGCCTACCAGGCCCAGCGCGGTGGGGATCTCGCCGAGGAGGAGCCAGGAGATCAGGATGGTGGTGCCGGGCACCAGGTAGGTGGTGGCGGCGAGCTTGCCGGCATCGATCAAGGACAGCGCATAGGCCCAGGTGGTGAAGGCAATCGCCGTGGGAAAGACTCCGAGATACACCAGTCCCAGTGTCGCCCCCACGGGTGCGGCCTGGACTTCGGCAACCAGTTGGCCGGTGAAGGGCAGGCAGCACAACGCGCCCACCAGTATCCCGAACCAGGTTGCCTGGGCAGCAGGAAACTTCCGCAGTACAGGCTTCTGGATAATGACGCTGACTGCGGCGAGCACCGCGGCGAGGAGGCAGAGAAGCACACCCGCGACGTCCGCCGTCGGACTTTCCCCAGCCCGCGACGGCTGTCCGGAACTGAAAGCGATCAGGGCCACTCCGGCGAAGGCAACCAGGCTTCCGACGATGAGCCAGCGCGGAAAGCCTTCTTTGAGGAAGATCCCGGCCATCACGGCCACCAGGATCGGGTTCACGTTGATGAGCAGGGCGCTGGTCCCGGCGTCCAGCACGTGCTCCGCTGCGTTCAGCGCGACGTTGTAGCCACCGAACCACATGGCTCCGTAGGCGAGGATGGGCCACCACTCGCGGCCCTTGGGAAGGAGCCGGCTCTTCAGCAGTTGCGGCAGGACCAGGAGGGACAGTACGACGGCGGCAACCGCCAACCTGCCCAGCGTCAGGGAGCCGGGGGAGAAGTGGGGGCCGATTGCACGGATGCCCACGAAGGCGGACGCCCACAGCACCACGGTAGTAACCATGGCTGCCACTCCGAGGGCCCTGACCCTGGATGGGAGCGGCGGGGAAACGGCGGTGCTGACCGGAGAGGTTGATGGCATGCAGCCAATGTAACCGGGAACGGGGACGGCAGGCTGGCGGAAATCGGCCACGTCTAGCGAAGATCCTGCCAAAAAGCTGCAGGGCCGGCGCGCTGCAGTGCGGCTACGCTGATCCCGCCCACTCCAGCAGCCGCTCCACCGGCCAGGTGGTGATGATCCGGTCGACGGGAACGCCGTTGCGCTCAGCGCGTTCGGCGCCGTACTGCAGGAAGTCCAGCTGGCCCGGCGCGTGGGCGTCACTGTCGATCGAGAACAGGCAGCCGGCGTCCAGGGCCAGCTGAATCAGCGCGTCCGGCGGGTCCTGGCGCTCGGGCCGGGAGTTGATCTCCACGGCCACGTTGTATTCGGCGCAGGCTGCGAACACCTCCTTGGCATCGAAGTCCGACGGCGGCCGCGTCCCCCGTGATCCCTCCACCAGCCGGCCGGTGCAGTGGCCCAGCACGTTGGTGTGCGGGTCCTGGATACCGCCCAGCATGCGCTTGGTCATGGTTTTTGAATCGGCGCGAAGCTTGGAATGGACGCTCGCCACAACGATGTCCAGGCGCGCCAGGAGTTCCGGATCCTGGTCCAGCTCGCCGGATTCAAGGATGTCCACTTCGATGCCTGTCAGCAGTTGTGCTTTGTGGTCCTGCTGTCCGTCCAGGCCTGGGTGGTTTCCGGTATTGATGGCCTCCACCACGTCCAGCTGCTGGAGGAGGCGTTCGGCCGAGAGTCCGTTCGCGATGGTGAGGTTGGGGGAGTGGTCCGTCAGCGCCAGGTACTCCCTCCCCAGCACCCCGGCGGCCGCAACCATGAGGTCAATGGGGGATCCGCCGTCGGACCATTCACTGTGGCTGTGGAGATCACCGCGCAGGGCCTCGCGGATGGTGGAGCCGCCCGAAGCCAAGGGCAGGGCGCCCTTTTCACGGAGGTCGGCGAGGTAGTCCGGAACCTGGCCGTCCACCGCTTCGCGGATGACCTGGTAGGTCCGGTCGCCGATGCCCTTCATGGATTTCAGCCGGCCGTTCCGGACACGTGCCGCCACTTCCTCCGGCGTGAGCGGGGCGATCACCGCCGCCGCTTTCCGGAAGGCCTGGACCTTGAAGGTGGCAGCGCGCCCGCGCTCCAGCCAGAAGGCAATCTCGTTGAGTGCTGCAACGGCATCCATCAGTCCATCTTCACCTGTTCTCCCCGCTCCGGACGGGTGTTTTGGCCGATTTTGGATTATTCCTGAGTAGGCCCTATAGTTTTAGAGTCCAGTTCGGAGAAACGCAAAGGACAAAGACGGAAAGCCTCGCTTGACGCCTTTTGTTTTGTTCCGAACGGGTTCTGGCCCCCATCGTCTAGCGGCCTAGGACACCGCCCTTTCACGGCGGCGGCACGGGTTCGAATCCCGTTGGGGGTACGCAAGGAACTGGTCAAACAGGCAGAAAATGTCTGGTAGGCTGGAAGCCTTGAAAAAAGCGGTAGAGATACTGTGAAGCAAGAAACGCAAGGCCCTGTAGCGCAGTTGGTTAGCGCGCCGCCCTGTCACGGCGGAGGTCGCGGGTTCAAGTCCCGTCAGGGTCGCTCTGATTGTTGGAAGCAATTCCGGCTCTCATGGTGACTAGTCACCTAGGCTCTGTAGCTCAGTTGGTAGAGCGTTCGACTGAAAATCGAAAGGTCACCGGATCGACGCCGGTCGGAGCCACCACTGGGAAGCATCAGTTCTTCGGAACTGGTGCTTTTCTTCTTTAACCCGGTGCCCGCGTGAATCCAGGACCTAGGTTAAACCCGGTCCCCGCACTTTTTCGCAGTGGGCTCTGCCGAAGTCCTGGTCTTGTTCGCAAAACCTTGCCTTGATGGTTCGGATCCGCGAACAAGCCTCCGACTTCCGTTGCCTACGCCATCTCCAGCCCGCGGCCAGGGGTGCCCCGTCCTGCGCCTGCCCATATCCTGCCCACGTCCGGCGCTGCCCCACATCCTGCGCCTGCCCATATCCTGCCCACGTCCGGCGCTGCCCCCCGTCCTGCGCTGCCCCGCGTCCTGCCTGCCCATATCCTGCCCCCGGCCTACGCTGCCCCCGTCCTGCCCTGCCTC
>NZ_VHIJ01000023.1:0-28071 GCF_006680095.1 Pseudarthrobacter sp. B4EP4b
CCCTCTGACGGCGCCAGCCCCGCCCCGTCTCCGGCAGCCCAGCCCACCCAGCTGCTGATTATCAAAATCCTTTCTGCAACAGACGTGACCCCTGCGCTGGAGAAGCCCGAAGGGGAAACAGTCACCCCGCCCGCAGGCCTGCCCACCGTCACTGAAAAGGACGGCGTCCCCGAAATCTCGGTCGAAGGCGTTGCTGCTCCCACTGCCCTCGTCTCCCAGGACCTGATCAAGGGCACCGGGGCCACGGTTAAGGAAACCGACACCCTGACCGTGAACTACGTCGGCGTCACCTTGGCAGGCGGAACCAAGTTCGACTCAAGCTTCGACCGTGGCGAGCCGGCAACTTTCCCGCTCACCGGCGTGATCAAGGGCTGGACCCAGGGCCTGGCCGGCAAGACAGTGGGCTCCCGGGTCCTGCTGGTGATCCCCAAGGACCTGGCATACGGCGAAGCGGGCCAGGGCGAGGCCAAGGGCGACCTTGTCTTCGTAGTGGACATCCTCGGAGCCAAGTAGCAACAATGGCAACAGGCCCGGCCATCGCCGCGGCATCCAACAGCAGCACACCATCTGCCAGACACCTAGGAGCAACCATGTCATTTGGACAGCGGGACTTTGACCGCCAGAAGCCCGAGATCGATTTTCCCGAGGGCGATGTCCCCACGGAACTCGTTATCACCGACCTCATTGAGGGGGACGGCCGTGAAGCCCAGGCCGGGGACACCGTCTCCACGCACTATGTGGGCGTCGCCTGGTCCACCGGCGAGGAATTCGACGCTTCCTGGGGCCGCGGCGCGCCGCTGGACTTCCGGGTAGGCGTTGGCCAAGTCATCCAGGGCTGGGACCAGGGCCTGCTGGGCATGAAGGTGGGCGGCCGCCGCCGCCTTGAAATCCCCTCCGAGCTTGCCTACGGTTCCCGTGGTGCCGGTGGAGCCATCAAGCCCAATGAAGCCCTGATCTTCGTGGTTGACCTGGTGGCAGTGCGCTGACCCAGGTTCCCCCGAACTTCTCGAAGCGCGGCGGCGACAGGACCCAGGTGTCCTGTTGCTGCCGCGCTTCCTGCGTTCCGGCGCGGAGTTTAGTAACGTAACCAGAGTGTCCGCATCCCGTACTGAACGCCTCCTCAACCTGCTGATCGCGCTGCTCAATACCAAGTACGGCCTGCGCCGCAGCGAACTGCGGGACACGGTCTACCGCACCATTCCCGGCAATGAAGCATCCTTTGGCCGGATGTTCGAGCGGGACAAGGCCGATCTTCGCAAGTTCGGCTTTGACGTGGAGACCCTGACGGACCTGGGCTGGAGCGAGGATGATCCCGCAACCACCCGCTACCGGATCGGCAAGGAGTCCAACCGCCTGCCGGACGTGGAACTGGGCCCGGAAGAGTGGACCGTCCTGCTCCTTGCTTCCCAGCTCTGGGAACGTGCGGCGCTTGGCACCGCTGCCCAGAGCGCGTTGCGGAAGCTGCAGGCGTCCGGTGCAGCCGCCGACGTCCAACTGCCCCCCGGGGTCCAGCCGAGGATCAAGCCCGCAGGCCAGGCCTTTGACGACCTCCTTGCAGCCATGCATGCCAGGCATCCCGTCGCGTTCACCTACCTCGCGGGCAGTACGGGCAGCGAAGAACAACGGACTGTGGAGCCCTGGGGCCTCGGAAGCCGCTTCGGCCACTGGTACCTCATGGGTTATGACCGCGCCAGGAAAGCGCCCCGCCAATTCCGGCTCTCCCGTTTCACCAGCGCGGTGGCAACCCTCGAACGCGAGCAGTTCAGCCCTCCCCGCGACTTCAATATCCGCCAGGAACTGGAACGCCTGCCCGAACTGCCGCTCCGCACCGCCGTCGTGGACGTCCGCGCAGGACGCCTCCTGGCACTGCGGCGCCGGGGTGTGGCAATGGAGGATGCGGCACAGGGAGCACCCCAGGGATACGGACCCTTGCCCAGGCCTGAGCCAGGCCATGACCGGCTCAGCCTGCAATACAGGGATCCGGAGAGCCTGGCCGAAGAGCTTGCCTCCTACGGGCCCGATGCCCTTGCGGTGGCTCCCGCCGAACTCGCCGACGCCGTCCGGCGCCGGCTTCGGGCAGCTGCTGACTTCAGCAACGCGCCGGTCCCCGCCTTCCGGTTTGCTGCCGCACCGGCCCGGCCTGTGCGTGTACGCACCTCCGAGGACCAGCTCAAGCGCATGCTGGAGCTGGTGCCCTTCCTGGTGCACCACCAGGGCCTGCACATCCAGGACGTTGCGGAGCATTTCGGCATCAGCCGGAAAGAGCTGGAGGATGACCTGCAAATCCTCATCTGTTCAGGGCTCCCGGAGGGTTACCCCGACGATCTGCTCGACATCCAGTGGGAAAACGACCACGTCTACATCACGCAGGATCTGGACCTGAAGAAGCCGGTCCGCTTCACGGTGGAGGAAGCCTGTGCCCTCCTGACCGGGCTGGAATCACTGAACGGGCTGCCGGGGGCGGCCGAGGGCGGCGCCTTGGAATCGGTGACCCTCAAACTGCTGGCGGCCGCGGGGGAGGAAGGGCTTCGGGCGGCTTCAGTGGGAGGCCCGGAAGTAGCACCCGCGGAGGCAGCCACGCATGCCATGGTCAGGCAGGCCATCGAGTCCCGCGCCCAGCTGCGCCTGACGTACCTGTCCCCGCAGCGGGACACGGTGTCTGAGCGGGACGTTGATCCGCTGCGACTGTACTCGCTGGACAACATCTGGTACTTCGAGGCCTACTGCCATTCAGTGGAGGACGTGCGGAATTTCAGGCTGGACCGGGTCCAGGACCTCCACCCCAACGGCCTGCCCATCCCGGCCGCAACCAAACCTTCAGAGGGCGTCCCGGCAAAGCTCTTCACGCCCAGTGACGACGATACCGTGGTGACCGTCCAGCTCACCCGGCAGGGGAGGGGGCTCGCGGACGACTACTATGCGGAGCGCACAGCCGAGCTCGACGACGGCGGGCTGGTGGCCGAAATCCGCTTCGGCAACACCGACTGGTTGCCGATGTTCGTGGCCCAGCACGGTGGCTCCGCCCGCATCCTGGCTCCGGCCGGCCTGGCGGACGCGGCCCGAAACTGGCTGGCGGCATCCCTGGCAACGTACGGCGGCTAGACTTCTCAGCATGCCTTGGTGGTCCTGGATCCTGATATGGGTGGCGCTTGTTGCGCTGTCGCTGCTTTTTTATGTCCTGCTGGGCATCCGGCTGTTCCGCCAGTTCATGGCGACCGTCAAGGACCTCAGTGCGGCAGGGGAAAAGTTGGGGCACATCGCCCCCAGCGGGCAACCCCCCGCCGGTCCCGACCCTGCCGGGCCGCAGCCGGGCTCCGCCGTTTTTGCCTCGCCCGCCGTCATGCGACATGATTACGAGGCATCCAAGTCGTCCCGCCGGGAACAGCGCCGCCTTCGGCGGGTGCAGCGCAAGACGGACCGGGGCCAGCCGCAGGCCCTCGGCGATCTCGACTTCACATAGAAGTAGGATGTATTTAGAGGAAAGGATTTCCCGTGGGAAGACTCTTTGATGGCCCCTGGCCCATCGTTATTATCATCATCGTCGCTTTGCTTCTCTTCGCCGCCCCCAAGCTTCCGGCCATGGCGCGCAGCCTTGGCCAGTCCATGCGGATCATCAAATCCGAGGTCAAGGAAATGAAGAACGACGGCAAGACGGACACCACCGATGCATCAGGCCCGGTGGAAGGCACCATCGTCAACCACCCCAAGGCGAAGCCCGGCGAGCCGACAGACGGCACTGACGTTCCGCCGTCGAACCGCGCCTGACCCCAGTGGCACTGTCGCGGTCCCGTAAAGCCAACCCCGAAGGGCGCATGGCGCTTTGGGACCACCTCAAAGAGCTGAAGAACCGGCTGATCAAGTCGGCTATTGGCGTCGTCATTGGCGGCATCGGAGGCTGGATACTTT
The DNA here is from genome assembly GCF_006680095.1 of Pseudarthrobacter sp. B4EP4b. Classification (NCBI taxonomy): domain Bacteria; kingdom Bacillati; phylum Actinomycetota; class Actinomycetes; order Micrococcales; family Micrococcaceae; genus Pseudarthrobacter; species Pseudarthrobacter sp. B4EP4b. The sequence continues at coordinate 3,907 of NZ_VHIJ01000023.1, forward strand.
ACGATCCGCTGCTGAAGGCACTGGCCGAGCCGGTCAACCGGATCTCGGAGCAGACCGGCGGGCTTGCTGCCATCAACTTCGGCAGCATTGCGTCCCCGTTTGATTTCAAGCTCCAAATGTCCCTGCTTATCGGCGTGGTCATTTCCAGCCCGATCTGGATCTACCAGCTCTGGGCTTTCATCACCCCGGGCCTGACATCGAAGGAGCGCCGCTACACGCTGGGCTACATGGCGGCTGCGGTCCCGCTGTTCCTGGCAGGCATCTACGCCGGCTGGCTTGTGGTGCCCCAGGTGGTCCATGCCCTGACCCAGTTCACGCCCGAAGGCTCCTCCAGTGTCATCGACGCCCGGACGTACATCGAGTTCGTGACCCGGATGGTGCTGGTGCTGGGTGTCGCCTTCCTGGTGCCCGTGGTTCTGGTGGGCATCAACATGGCCGGCATTATCTCCGGCCGCACCATCCTGAAGGCATGGCGCATCACCGTTTTCCTGGTGTTTGTCCTTGCCGCTATCGCCGCCCCGGGAGCGGATGCCATTTCGATGTTTATGTTGGCCGGCCCCCTTCTGGTGCTCTTTTTCGCCGCGATCGGCATCTGCCTGATGAATGACAAGCGCCGTGAACGCCGCCAGGCGAAGCGGATGGCCGAGACCGATGCCACAGCTGACATCGCCACCCCCGGCAGTGAGCTGAAGAACCTCTAGGCGCCCGTTAGGCTTGGTATATGTCCTCCAATACCGGGCCGTTCTCCACTGGTCCAACCTCCGCCGGACCCAGCGATCCTGAGGAGCTTTCTCCCGCCGAAAGATACCGCGCCAGCGCTGAACGAAGGGCAGAAGCAGCCACCTATCTAGGCTCCTTCATCAGGACCCTGGACTTTGAACTGGATGACTTCCAGCGCCAGGCGTGCAAGTCGCTGCAGGAGGGCCGGGGAGTCCTGGTGGCAGCACCCACCGGGGCCGGCAAGACGATTGTTGGCGAGTTCGCCATCTACCTCGCTTTGCAGCGTGGCCTTAAAGCCTTTTACACCACACCCATCAAGGCGCTCAGCAACCAGAAGTTCACCGAGCTGACCGAGAAGTACGGCGCCCAGAACGTGGGCCTGCTGACCGGGGACACCAGCATCAACGGCGACGCTCCGGTGGTGGTAATGACCACCGAAGTCCTGCGGAACATGCTCTACGCGGATTCGGCCACCCTGGATGACCTGGGTTACGTGGTGATGGATGAGGTGCACTACCTGGCTGACCGCTTCCGCGGCGCCGTCTGGGAAGAGGTCATCATCCACCTGCCCAGCGAGGTACAGGTGGCCTCCCTCAGCGCCACCGTTTCCAACGCCGAGGAGTTCGGCGCGTGGCTGGATACCGTCCGTGGCGACACGGACATCATTGTTTCTGAACACCGGCCGGTGCCGCTGTGGCAGCACGTGATGGTGGGCCGGCAGATCATGGACCTTTTCGCCGGGGAAACCACTTTCGACGAGATCGCCCCGCCGGTCGATGCTGAAGCCGGGGCCCTCGCCGGGGAAGCAACGGTCCGGGACAGCAGGGACGACAACCCCCGGGGGCGGGGCTTCGATGTGAACCCGGACCTCCTGACTGTGGCCAGAAGCGAAAGCATGCAGAGTTTCCGCGCAAGGTCGGGCCCAGCCAGCCGGGGACAGCGCGGCCGGCGCGGGAACGAGCGTCCCGGACGCGGCGGCGACGAGCGTGGTGTGCGCCCCGCCAGCCGGCCCCAGGTGATCGCGAGCCTGGACAAGATGGACCTGCTGCCCGCGATCACGTTCATCTTTTCCCGCGCCGGATGTGATGCCGCCGTGGCCCAATGCGTGGGCTCGGGCCTGTGGCTGACCACCGAAAAAGAACAGCGGATCATCGCACAGCGCGTTGACGAGGCCGGCCATGACATCCCGCCGGATGACCTGGACGTCCTCGGTTTCTGGACCTGGCGTGACGGGCTGCTGAGGGGCTTCGCTGCCCATCACGCCGGGATGCTACCCACGTTCAAGGAAGTGGTGGAGAAACTCTTCGCCGACGGACTTGTCAAGGCGGTCTTCGCCACCGAAACGCTGGCCCTGGGCGTTAACATGCCGGCCCGTTCGGTGGTGCTGGAGAAGCTGGACAAGTTCAACGGTGAAGCGCACGTTGACATCACTGCGGGGGAGTACACCCAGCTGACGGGGCGCGCCGGACGGCGCGGCATCGACGTCGAGGGCCACGCTGTGGTGCTGTGGCAGCCGGGGACGGACCCGACGGCGGTTGCGGGCCTGGCGTCCCGGCGTACCTACCCGCTGAACTCCAGCTTCCGCCCCACCTACAACATGAGCATCAACCTCCTGGCCCAGTTCGGCCGGGCCAGGGCGCGCGAGATCCTGGAATCCTCCTTCGCCCAGTTCCAGGCGGACCGGTCCGTGGTGGGCCTGGCAAAGCAAGTCCGCAGCCGGGAGGAGTCGCTGGCCGGCTACGCCAAGTCGATGTCCTGCCACCTTGGGGATTTCACGGAGTACGCCCGGTTGCGCCGCGAATTGTCCGACGCCGAAAACGTCACCTCGCGGACCAAGTCGAGGGCCCGCAAATCGCTCAACGATGATTCGCTGGCCCGTCTGCTTCCCGGCGACGTGGTCAATGTCCCCGGTGGAAGGGCGCCGGGGCCGGCCATTGTGCTCAGCTCCGACCACAGCAGCCGTGAGCCCCGGCCTGCCGTACTGACGTTGGACAACCAGCTGCGCCGGATCGGGAACGATGACCTGGAAGGGCCCATCTTACCGGTCACCCGCATCCGGATCCCCAAGTCCTTCAACGCCAAAGTTCCCAAGTCGCGGCGGGACCTGGCCTCCTCGGCGCGGAACGCGCTGCGGGAGAACCGTCCGCCCGCCCCGGGCAACAACCGCAACAATGATTTTGGCCTCGCCACGGCCCTGCCCAACCAGGAAAAGCGCATCGCAGAACTCCGCCGTGCGCTCCGCGCGCACCCCTGCCACGGCTGCAGCGAACGCGAGGACCACGCCCGCTGGTCCGAACGCTGGTGGAAGCTCCGGCGCGAGACCGACGGACTGGTCCGGCAGATCCAGGGCCGCACCAACACCATCGCCAAGACGTTTGACCGCGTCTGCGACGTGCTGTCCTCCTATGGTTACCTCGAACCCGCCGGTGACGGCCGGCTGATCATCAGCCCGGATGGCCAGCGGTTGCGCCGGATTTACGGCGAGAAGGACCTGCTGATCTCACAGTCCCTGCGGCTGGGTGCCTTCGATGACCTCGATGCCGTTGAAGTCGCTGCCCTTGCCAGCGTCCTGGTGTACCAGGCCAAGCGTGAGGACCGGGGGCTCCGGCCCCGGATGCCCAGCATCTCCCTGGAAACTTCCGTGGACATTGTGGTCAGGGAATGGTCCGCCCTGGAGGACGTGGAAGAGGACAACAAACTGCCGTTGACCGGCGAGCCCGAGCTGGGCCTCGTGTGGCCGCTTTACAAGTGGGCCCGCGGCCGGCATTTGCAGGACGTCCTGAGCGGGACCGACCTCGCCGCCGGAGACTTTGTGCGGTGGGTGAAGCAGGTGGTTGACCTGCTGGACCAGCTCGCGAAGATCCCCGGCCTCGAACCCCGCCTGGCCCGCCTCTGTTCGGAGGCCATCTCACTCATCCGCCGCGGCGTCGTGGCGTATTCCTCTGTCCTCTAATTTCTTTTTGCCGGCTGCTGCCCGCCCACTGACCCTTAGGAGTTTGTCCGCCCATGCCCACACCTGCGCCACAGCCCGAACCGCGCCAGAAGCCCAAACCAGTGCTTTACAGGAACGGATCCGTCTACACGGCGGCCGACCCCTTCGCCACGGCCATGCTGGTGGACGGTGACACGGTGGCATGGGTGGGGTCGGAGCAGGCAGCATCCTCCATCGCGGACAGCTCCATGGAGATCATCGACCTCCACGGGGCCCTGGTGGCGCCGGGCTTCGTTGACTCCCATGTGCACCTGACAGAGTCCGGCCTGGCCTTGGACTCCCTGGCGCTGCAAGGCGTTTCCTCGGCCAGGGAACTCCTCGACGCGGTGGCCGCGGCCACGGGTGACGGTCCTGTTCTTGGCCACGGCTGGGATGACACCACCTGGGCAGATGGTGCGCTGCCGGGTGCGGAGGAACTGGAACGGGCTTCTGGGGGACGGCCGGTCTACCTCTCCCGCGTGGACGTGCACTCTGCACTGGTATCGCCGTCGCTGGCGGGCGCCGCCGCCCTTCGCGGCCTGGACGGTTACGACGGCGGTGCGCGCGTCACGCGGGCAGCCCACGCAGCTGCCAGGCAGGCGACCCGCCGGCTCCCCGACGACGTGCTGCGCCGGCATCAGCAGCGTGCCCTGGCGGAGGCCGCATCGCACGGCTACGTGGCCCTCGTGGAGATGGGCGCTCCGCACATTGGGGGCGCCGGGGATCTCCGGGTGGCCCGTACCTGGAACAACCTTGAGCGTGAGGGCAGTCCAACGCCTGAAGTTCTTCCGTACTGGGGCGAGCTTGCGTCGTCCGAAGAGCACGCCCGCTCGATCCTTGACCAGCTTGGCCCAGGTGTCCGCGGCCTGGCCGGCGACCTCAACATCGATGGCTCCATCGGGTCCCGGACGGCAGCCCTTCGGTCCGCCTACACTGACGCCCCCGACGAAACCGGCAGCCTGTACCTCAGTGTGGAGGAGGCCGCAGCCCACCTGGCGGCATGCTCGCTGGCCGGTATCCAGGGCGGCTTCCACATCATTGGTGACGCCGGACTGGACGCTGCACTGCAGGCGCTGGAGCTTGCGGCCGGCGAGGTGGGGGAGCAGCGGGTCAGGGCTGCGGGCCACCGGTTCGAACATGTGGAAATGGTGGACGCCGCCGCGGTGGAAACTTTGGCGCGCTTCTCGGTGACCGTCAGTGCCCAACCTGCCTTTGATGCTGCCTGGGGTGGTTCCGGTGGTCTTTACGAGAAGCGGCTGGGCGGCCGGAGCAAGTCCATGAACCCGTTCGCGGGCCTGTATTCGGGGGGAGTTCCGGTGTGCTTCGGCAGTGACAGCCCTGTGACGCCGCTGCGCCCGTGGTCAAGCGTCAGGGCTTGCCTGGAGCACCACAATGCGGACCAACGGATTTCAGCGCGTGCGGCGTTCCTGGGCCACACCCGGGCCGGGTGGCGGGCGGCCAGGTATCCCAACCCGATGGCGGGCCAGCTGGTGCCGGGCGCTCCGGCGAGCTTCGCCGTCTGGGAGGTTGAAGAACTGATGGTCCAGGTAGCTGATGGCCGGGTCCAGTCGTGGAGCACCGACCCCCGGGCACGGACACCCCTGCTGCCGGCACTGGACACCGGTACGGATCCGGTATGCCTGCAGACGGTGCGCGACGGCATGGAGCTGTACTCCAGTCCTGCCCTGCGTTCCTGACCCGTTTGTCCGGCGCCCTATAATGGGTAGCTGCGCCCGCCGCCGGTTTCGCTGGCCAGCGGGTGCACCGACTGCTCCCACCAGGAAGGCTCTCTGTGCGCGTCCTTACGATCATCCCTACCTACAACGAGCTGGAATCGCTGCCCATCACCCTGCAGCGGCTCCGTGCAGCCGTCCCGGCCTCGGACGTGCTGGTAGTGGATGACAACAGCCCCGACGGCACCGGCCAGCTCGCCGACGGGATCGCCGCCGAGGACTCCCAGGTCCATGTCCTGCACCGCAAGGGCAAGGAAGGCCTGGGCGCTGCCTACATCGCCGGTTTCAAGTGGGGCCTGGACGCCGGATACGACGTGCTGGTTGAGATGGACGCCGACGGTTCCCACCAGCCCGAACAGCTGCCACAGCTGCTGGAAGCCATCGACCAGGGCGCCGACCTGGCCATGGGCTCACGCTGGGTCCCCGGCGGAAGCGTGGTGAACTGGCCGCTCTACCGGCAGGCCATCTCCCGGGTGGGCAGCACCTATGCCCGGCTGATGCTGGGCCTGAAGATCAAGGATGTCACCGGCGGCTACCGGGCCTTCCGCAGGACCACCCTGGAAAAGCTGAACCTGGACCAGGTGGACTCGGTGGGCTACGGCTTCCAGGTGGACCTCGCCTGGCGGGTGGCCCGGATGGGGCTGCGGATCGAGGAACGCCCCATCACCTTCGTCGAGCGCGAACTCGGCGCCTCCAAAATGAGCGGCAACATCGTGGTCGAAGCCATGATCAACGTCACCAAGTGGGGACTCCAGGCCCGCTGGAACACCCTCACCCGCAAGGCAACAGCACGGCAGTAGCCATTCCCTACGAAAAACAAATGGGCCGTCCCGCACACTGTGCGGGACGGCCCATTTGCTGTTTTCGGGTGTTACGCGGAGCGGCGTTCACCACGGCGTTCACGCAGGATGGTGAGGCGATCCTCGAGGATCTGCTCCAGTTCCGGCAGGGAGCGGCGTTCCAGCAGCATGTCCCAGTGTGTACGGACAGCTTTGTCGTTGCTGGTGTCCGGGCGTTCGCCGTCAACCAGGAGCGCTTCCTTGCCGGTCTTGGAAACCCATACCGGAGGAATCTCCGCTTCGGAGGAGAAGGTGACAAAGACCTGCTCGCCGTCTTCGCACCGGTACTCGACGCGCTGGCGCGGAGCCGGCTCGACTCCGGACTCGGTCTCCATGCTCTGCGCGCCAAGGCGCATGCCCCGCAGGCTGCGATCGCTCATGATTTCTCCCTCTGGTCGGTTCGCGGTGTAGAACCCGCGCTAGCCGGTGGCGCCAAGCGCCTCCGGACTACTCTGTGCACTGTGCTGCATCCTTAGATTCAACGCATTGCGAAGCTTGGTTGTTCCAGCGGATCTACTCCTGCCAGACAAATACCCAATTATACGCGCGCCATGCCATGTCAACCAAAATGGAAGGGATCCGCAGTGGACTGCGGATCCCTTCCATCGCTTGGCTGGCCCGGCAGCCTAGGGCTCTGAGGGCTTGGTTCCCACCTCATCGAACAGGCCGGCGACGCCGGTTTCAGCGGTGGTTCCACCCAGGGCACTGCCAATGCCCTTGAGGGCTTCGCCGACTTCGCTGGGGATAATCCACAGCTTGTTCGAGGAACCCTCCGCCAGCTTCGGAAGGGTCTGCAGGTATTGGTACGCCAGCAGTTTCTGGTCCGGGTTGCCCTTGTGAATGGCGTCGAAGACCTTTTGGATGGCCTGGGCCTCACCGTCGGCGCGGAGGATGGCCGCTTTGGCATCGCCTTCCGCGGCCAGGATGGACGCCTGCCGCTGGCCCTCAGCGGTCAGGATGGCCGACTGTTTGGTACCCTCGGCGGTCAGGATGGCTGCACGCCGGTCCCGCTCGGCGCGCATCTGCTTCTCCATCGAGTCCTGGATGGAGTGGGGCGGGTCAATGGCCTTCAGCTCCACCCGGGAAACGCGGATGCCCCACCGGCCGGTGGCTTCATCCAGCACACCGCGCAACTGGCCGTTGATCTGGTCACGCGAGGTGAGTGCCTCTTCGAGGTTCAGGCCACCCACCACGTTGCGCAGGGTTGTGGTTGTCAGCTGCTCCACCGCCTGGATGTAGTTGGCGATTTCGTAGGTGGCGGCGCGCGGGTCCGTGACCTGGAAGTACACCACTGTATCGATGGAAACCACCAGGTTGTCCTCGGTGATGACCGGCTGCGGCGGGAAGGACACCACCTGTTCGCGCAGGTCCAGCAACGGCAGGAGCCGGTCCACAAACGGAATCAGGATGGTGAGTCCCGGGTTCAGCGTGCGCTGGTACTTGCCCAGCCGTTCCACCACGCCCGCGCGCGCCTGCGGAATGATCCGCACCGAACGGACCAGCACGATTATCACAAACACGATCAGGACTACCAGCACAATGGCCAATGCAGTACCTCCGGCGTTATCCATACATCTCCTTGTTCCCCAATTGATCAGGCTGCATCTGGACTGGCCGCGGAACCGGTCGGGGCTGACACCACTGCGGTGGCCCCGTCGATTGCGGAGACCACAACTTTTTGACCGGCGGCCAGGACCCCGCCGGCAGAACGGGCAGTCCAGATGTCACCGCCGATTTTGACCAGGCCGCTGTCCGAGGTCACGGGCTCCATCACCAGTGCCTGTTCACCGATCAGCCGGTCCACGTTGGTCCGCTGGTCCGACGGGCCCTTCTTCAGGTGGGACAGGGCCACGGGCCGGACGAAGGCGATCATCAGCAGTGACACCACGCAGAACACGACGATCTGCAGCCACAGGTCTGCGCCCGCGAAGTCGGCCACGAGTGCGGCCAGGGTACCCCCGCCAAGCATGATGAAAAACAGGTCAAGCGTGATCATCTCGATCACTGCAAACGCCAGGAAAGCCGTGAGCCACAGCGCCCACCAGTTTTCCCCGAGCCATTCGAACAAGTTCTCCCCCTTTGCTACGGGGAGCCGCGGACGCGCACCCGCCAGTAACTGTCCTTCAATCTTAGTGCTCGCCCGCCCGGGTGTGGGCAGGCTCATAGTGGTGGCCGGAGGATAGTGGCCAACTCGTTACCCGGCGGCGTGTTTCCTGGGGCGGAAGACCATCAGCTGGAATTTCGCGTCCGAGATGATCGGCTCCGGGAGACTTCCAAGCCGCTCCTGAAGGGCCGTCCTATCCAGGTGGTGACCTGCCGGCCCCATAAACGCCAAGTCCGCGGCCGCCTGCCGGGTCAGCGCCAAAGGGACGTCGACGTCGGAGGCTGATTCGACGTCGAAATGGCCGCCCATTGCTTCGGCTAGCCGGGCCTCCTTTCCCTCCTCAATGCCCAGCATGCCGGTCACGGCCGCAAGGGAGGCCAGGTGCCCGCCGCGGGGAGTGACCACCACCAGCCGCCCGGACGGCCGCAGCACACGGGCGAATTCTGCAGCGTTGCGCGGGGCAAAGATCACGGTGACGGCATCCACGGCGTCGTCTGCCAGCGGTAAGGGCTGCCAGATATCGCAGACCAGGTTCACGGCTTCCGGGTTGAGCCGTGCGGCACGGCGGAGGGCAAACTTCGAGATGTCCAGGCCGAGGGCAGCGACTTTCCCGCACTCCGCTGCCGCAGTATCCAGCAGGGCCCGCAGGTAGTGTCCCGTCCCCGTTCCAGAATCCAGGACCGCAGCGCCGTCCGCCGGGAGGAAGGGTACGACGGCGGCTGCCACCGCGTGCGCGAGGGGCCCGTAATGGCCGTTCCCCAGGAAGTCGGCGCGGGCCTGGACCATGGCGGCCGAGTCGGCCTCGAAGGCCGTCCCCTTACCCACCAGCAGGTTGAAGTATCCCTGCCGCGCGGCATCGAAACTGTGACCGGAAGGGCAGGCCAGGCGGCCCTGGCCCGTTTCCGCTGTCAGAAGGTCCAAGGGATGGGAGCACACCGGGCACAGCAGCGGCAGGTCCGTGGTGGAGGGCATGGGATCAATCCTATTGCGCTGCTGCCGCCCTTTCTTCGTCGCAGGTGCGCGGCGGATGGGGTCAGCTGCGGCTGATCCCGGCCGGTCCGGCGTCGAAACCCAGCCCCTGCTGCGCCCTGCTGATGCCTGCTTCGGCCCAATGTGCAGCATATTCGGCGTTGCTGCTGAGGGACCGCAACTGGGCACGGTCCACGTACAGCACACCATTCAGATGGTCCGTCTCATGCTGCACAATCCGGGCCTGCCAGCCGGAAAACTCCCGCCGCGCGGCCGCCCCGTCCGGTGTCTGGAATTCGAGCAGTACTTGTTCGTGGCGGGCAACCACGGCCTGCAGGCCGTTGAGCGACAGGCAACCTTCGTAGAAAGCGGCGAACCCGGAGCCGAGCGGCGTATAGCGGGGGTTCACGACGGCCAGGAACTCCAGCGGGTTCCGGTTCCGAAGGGCAGCGGCTTCGGGATCGACGTCGTACTGATCCTCAAGGACCGCCAGCTGCAGGGGAATCCCGAGCTGCGGCGCTGCGAGGCCCACACCGGGCGCCTGGTGCATCACCTCGCGCATGATGTTGATCAGCCTGGTGAGGAGTTCGCCGGAGAGCTGCCCGTCAAATGCTGCGGCGCGCTGGCGGAGGGCGGGGTGGCCGGCCTGCACGATGGGCGGAAGCGTCCCGGCGGCGAGGATCTGCTCCACGGTTTCGCGGATTTGTTCGGCAGTGAGGTCGGTCCCGGGCGTGCTCTGGCTCATGAGCAAAGCCTAGTGGCCTGCCGCCACACGCACGCTCAGCTAGTGTCTATCCCATGCCTGATCCATTGCCGCGGCACGAGCCCGCACCGCAAACCTCACCCCTGGATTGTGTCCTGGGGTTCATCCGTGTCATCGAAGCCGGCGGGGGAGCCGCCGGAATCCGGCCTTTCCTCGATGACTCGTTTGTGCTGGTGGAAGCCCCGCACCTCCTGGCGCCCGAGGGTTCCACCCGGACACTGACCGAAGTCCTGCAGGGAGCGGACCAAAGCTCCGACGTCGTGTCCCACCAGGAGTTTGTCATCCGGCGGACCACCTGCGAGGGCGGCCGCGTGGTTGTCGAAGCCGACTGGTCCGCGACGGTTGCCATGGACCTCCGCTACTGGGACCGGGGTGAAACCATCCGGGCCAGGACGTCTTCAGTCTTTGAGGTGCGCGAAGGGTTGATTGTCAGCCAGGACAGTTACGACTGCTACTACCGGTAGGCGCTGCTGGGGAGCCGGCCGCGTGCCAGTGACTGCATGGTGAAGCGCCGGGCAACCCAGAGATTGACGGCCGGGCTGGCGGCAGCGGCGCGGATTCCCAGGTTCCGCAGGGTCAGCAGGGGCTCCGGCAGCGGCCGGCCCAGCATCATGTTGATTTCAGACTGGCGCCTGGCCACTATGGCTGCCTGACGCCGCCAGGTGTCGAACTCCTTGAACTGCCGAGCCGGAGAGTCCTTTTGGCCGCCCGACAACGCCGCCAGGATGATGGGGGAGAGGGCTTGGGCATCCAGCCAGCCGAGGTTCATGCCCTGGCCACCGATGGGACTGATCTCGTGTGCTGCGTCTCCGATCAGGACAATCCGTCCAGCGGCCATCGTGCGGGCGAGGGCGGACCGGACGCTGAACGCGCTCAGCATGGTGCTGGTCCGAGCGTCCGGAAGGATCCCGGTGCGTTCCCGCACCAGCTCCGCCAGCTGGACAGGACCGGCGCTGCCGGCGGGACGGCCCAGCCGCACCACCCACCGCCGGATACCCCCGGGCAAGGGGAATGACTCAACGATTCCACCGGGCTCAAGGAACAAAACCGCCTTTTCGCCATGGAGTCCCGGATCCTGGAAATCGCCCATCAGGTAGTGGTCGGGGTAGCTCCTGCTGTCCACAGGAACGCCCAAAAGATTGCGCACCCGGGACCGCGCGCCGTCGGCCGCCACCACGAGGGACGCACCGAACTTCACCTCATGACACCTTTCCGGTCCGCCGGCCTCCCCAACAACCGTGACGTGGCCGCCGTCGTCCGTTACTTCCGAGGCCCGTACGCCCCGCACGATTGCCTCCCCGTCAAGCTGGCGGACACGCTCCTCCAGGAGCTGCTCGGTGCGGTACTGGGGCAGGGCCAGCACAAACGGGAACGCATCGGAGGCTCCGCCAAAGGACATGGTGCCAACGGTCTTCCCGCCGCTGACCGCCATCCCTTCCCGGATCTGGACCCCGTCCTGCACTGCGGACCCGGCAATCCCCACCTGGTGCAACGCCTCAAGGGCGGGCGGGTGGATGCCGATGGCGCGGGTGTGCAGGTTCCTCGAGCGCCGCTGTTCAAGCACCCTGACACTGGCGCCGTCCTGGAGGAGCAGGGCTGCGAGGAACAATCCGACAGGGCCCCCGCCAATAATCAGGACGTCCGTTGCCACGTCAGTTCCTGCGCAGGGTGAGGACCTGGTGGAAGGCCGCGCCCGGTTCCACTTTCCAGCCCGGTGGGGCGATGGCCGACAATTCCGCTGGCGTGTAGCTCCTGCGGATGGAGGTCAGGCCGTCAGCGCGGATGTAGGACTGGCGGAAGGGCAGCGCCGCGGCCCAGAAAAGCGCGTACGCGGCGGGGCTGCGGCGGAGGTCGTTGTGGAGGACTTTCCGGCTGGCCAGCGCCGCGGAGTCTGAGAGGAGCTGGTGCAGATCGGCGGCCGAAAGATGGTGGAGCACGTGGTTGGAAATGACGTAGTCGAAGCTGTTGCCTTCCCGGACCAGGTCTGAACTGTGCGCCTGCCGGAATTCGACCCCCGGCGTCGAGGGACGTCTGCGGGCGAAGGCGGCCGCCCGGGCGTCCGGGTCTATGCCGGTGATCCGCAGCGCCAGTCCGTCGCGGCGGGCCCATTCGGCGAGCTGGCAGGCCAGGTCGCCGCCGCCGGAGCCGATGTCCAGCAGCCGGGCGGGAGCGGTGCTTTGCTCCAGCGTCGGCCGAAGTTCCCGGATGTACAGCTTCCGCCAGCCGGACACCATGCGGTTGACCAGGCCAAACTGGCGATAGGTATTGTCCAGGAGCCGGGCGTCGCAGTCCGGCAGGTCCATCAGTTCCACGGCATCGGCGGCCCGCCGCCGCATCAGGACGTCCACCGGACTCAGGCGACCGGCACTTCCGCCGCGTGCCCGGCCACCTGGTCCGGGCGCATTCCGGCAGGTGCCTGCCGCAGCTTGGTGAACAGTCCTGTCTCCACTGTGAGCCCGGGACCGAAGGCCATGGAGCAGATCCGTTCGTCGCCGTCTTGGGGAGCCTGTTCCAGGATGTGCTTGAGCACAAACAGCACCGTGGAGCTGCTCATGTTCCCGTAGTTGCGCAGTGTTTCGCGTGCCGGGACCAGTTGCTCGTCGGTGAGGCCGAGCCGGGACTGGACTTTGTCCAGGATGCTCCGCCCGCCGGGGTGGATGGCCCAGTGGCGGATGGAGGTGTAGGGGAGTGCGGCGAGTTCCGGATCCTTGGCCAGGAGGGGCTGCAGGGCGCCCACGATGTGGTCGTCGATGATGTGCGGCACATAATTGCCCAGGACCATTTCAAACCCGTGGTCGCCGATGTTCCAGGCCATTGAGTCTTCGCCCACCGGCGTAAGGACGGTTTCGAAGTGGTCCAGTTGAAGCAGGGACTGTTCTTCGCTACCGCTCCGGGCGGTGACGACGGCGGCCGCGGCACCATCGGCGAACAGGGCCGATCCCATGATGGTGTCCGGATCATTGGACGTGCGGACGTGCAGGGAGCAGAGTTCGGCGCAGACCACCAGCACCACCGCGTCCGGATCCGCTTCGCAGAACAGTTTCGCTGCCCGCAGCGCCGGGAATGCCGCGTAGCAGCCCATAAATCCGAGGTGGTAGCGCTGCACGGCCGGATCCAGGCCGAGTTCGCGGACAATCTTGAAATCGGGTCCGGGATTGAAGAATCCTGTGCAGGAGACGGTAATGAGATGAGTTATGTCAAGTAAATCGAGTTCAGGGGCGGCAGCGACGGCGGCTCGGGCAGCGTCCACGAAGAGCCTGGTGGCCTCCCGGCCGAAAATCTCGTTGCGGGCCTTGGTGCTGGGATTCAGCAGCAGTCCGGTGGCCGGATCGTAGAACTGCGGGTTGTCGGAGCGGAAGTCATTGGTGAGTTCCTCAACGGCGGTGAAACGGGTGTCGATGGCGGCTGAGTCAAAGCAGGTATTGACCAGCCGCGAACCAAGCCTGGATAAACCTGGTTGGGCCGCGAACACGTCTCGGGCCTGGGTCTGGATCAGCATGGTTTTCGGGACAGCTGTTTCAAGGGATCGCACATAGACCGTCATTGATTCATTCTTAACGAGCACTCCGGTTAAGACAATGCTGACCTGCGGATTTGTCTGCGGGAGCGGATTTGTGGGGGCCGGAACTGGGACGTCCGGGATCGGCGCCCGACCCCTTTCGGAGCCTCTTTGCAAAGTGCCGATAATCTACATTATGTCAAGTGACCTGAATCAGCAGCCGATCACGGCCAAGTTCCGGCGATAACCCCTTCCCCGTCAAGGTCCCCCCAAGTTTTTCCCAATGTGCGGGCCGCACTATTTCGTGGGGCGACAGTACAAAGCCGGTCTCAACCACAGATGTGGAGGAGTCATGAAATCACGTCGAGACGCTTTGAAGCTGGGCCTGCTGGGCGGCGTTGTCGCCGTCACCGGGTTGCAGCAGGGAGCGGGACTGGCTGGAGGAGCGCATGCGGAAGGCGCGGAGGGACCTTCCCTGGCAAGCCCCAGCACACTGGCAGCCAACAACATGCCCGCACCCTACCGTGCCGTGTTTAAACGTCCCCCGGAACTTGTCCCCTACGAAACAGGCCTTGATCCGGACGGCCAGCCCTTCGCCAGGTACTCGCTTTCGCAGCGGTTGGGGCAGGCCCAGATCGCTACCGGCCCGGCAACCACCCTGGCCGGCTACAACGGGATATTTCCCGGCCCGTCAATTCAGGTTCAACAAGGTACGCGCACGGAGGTGCGGATCAGCAACAGATTGCCGGCCCAGGGTCTCCTGTATAGCGACCCGTTCAACACGGTGACCCACCTTCACGGCTCCGCCTCGCTCCCCCAGTACGACGGCTATGCCAACGACCGTACAGCGCCCGGGCGCATCAAAAACTACCACTACCCGAACTGGCAGGCCGCCCGAACTCTTTGGTACCACGATCACAACCACATGCTCACCGCACAGGGCGTGTACTCGGGCCTTGCCGCTTTGTACACGATCACCAACTCCCTCGAGCGGGAGCAACTCCCCCAAGGCGAGTTCGACGTGCCGATCCTGGTGTCCGACGTAATGCTGAATGCCGACGGATCACTCGGATACAACGACAACGGCCACGCCGGACTTTGGGGTGACATCATCATGGTGAACGGCGTGCCTTGGCCCACCATGAAGGTCAAACCGCGGATCTACCGGTTCCGGTTCCTGGTTGGCTCCATCACCAGGTCCTACCGGTTCTCGCTCTCCACCGGCGATCCGTTCTACGTTGTAGGAACCGATGCCGGAATGACGCCCACGGTTCAGGCAGTTTCCTCGTGGCGGCAGGGGACGGCAGAGCGCTACGAGGTCCTGATCGACTTCCGCAAGTACAAGCCCGGCCAAAGCGTCGAGTTGCGGAATCTCAGCAACAAGAACAACGTGAACTTCGCCAACACCGGCAAGGTCATGAAGTTCGAAGTTGTTGCCGATGCTCCGTCTCCACGGCCGGAGTCACGATCGATCACCTCCATTCCCACCACACTGGATCCCGGTGAGCATCCCACAAAAGCCGAGGGCGGACTGGACACGATGTCGCTGACCCCGGACATGGCCGTGGCCAGGAGAACCTTGCGTGTTCGGCGTGAGGGCGGCGAATGGACCATCAACGGCGATACGTGGGACGACGTCGAGAAATCAGGATTCAGGAAGTGCTTCGCAAATCCGCAGCGCAACCAGGTTGAAGAGTGGACCATCGTCAATGAATCCGGCGGATGGTTCCATCCCGTCCACATCCATTTGATCGATGGGAAAATCATTGGCCGCAACACTAACGGCGGCAAACCCTTTGCCTGGGAAAACGGGCCGAAGGACGTCTTTTACGCCGGCGAAAACGAGGCTGTCACCGTGCTCATGCAGTTCGATACCGGCAAGCACGAGGGCGGCCGCTACATGGTCCACTGCCATAACCTCGTGCACGAGGATCACGACATGATGGTCCAGTTCGCGGTCGGTGACCTGGAAAACAACGATCCCATCACCTCCGACGCGCCCGTCGTGGAAAACACCCCCGAAGGGGCATTTGCCTCCACCTACAAGCCCTCCTATCCGGCCGGCACCTGACGTGAACGTGAAGTTTCTGCTCCCGCTCGCCGTCGTCCTCTCCGTAGCGCTGGCTGGCTGTACCGGCCAGCCGGTCAGCTCAACACTCCCCGCGACGCCCAGCGCGGCAGCACCACAAGCGGAGGAAGGCCAGGACGTCGGGAACAGCCGGCCCACGGTCGGTTACGACGGGCTCATGGTACGACGGCGTGTGGTGGTCGCCGTCCACTCCGCAATGGACGCAGATCTGGCCGGCCTGCGCATGAAGCTGGAATCGGCGGCCGAGCAGCAGGGCCTGACCCTGGCCGACATGTCACCTGACGTGCTGGAACCGGCCATACTCGAGCATGTTATGCCCGAGGTCCTTGTGGCGCTGCCGGCCTCGGCCACGCTTGATGACGGCCGGTCCCTGGTTACCCAGGTGTCCGGTCCGGACACGGAACGGCTCGGCGCTGAGCATTTCCACGTCCTCCAGGCCTTGATCCACGATCTGCGCTTCAGCATTCCCACCCCCGACCCCGGCGCCCTGGCCTTGGCTGTCGACAGGGAGGGAATACTCGCTGACGCGCTCGGGAACTACCGGACCACAGCCGTCAACGGCGGCCTCGATATCAGCTACACCGGGCCGCTGCTCGGTGACGAGGTAGTCGAAAGCGTGCGGTCCGGCATTGCCCGCCAGGCCCACGCTGCGGCTTCCGCAGTCACCGTGGAACCGGCCTCCACAGACGGCACCGGAGTGGACATGGCATCGGAACCGCCTTGGCAGCCTGAAAACATCGAGGAGGCGCACAGCTCTTCCCACGGCTGACTGAAGCCGGAACCAGGAAGCTTTCGGCCGCTGACCTGCCATCGGCCAACGATGACGGGTCAGTGGCGCTGCCCGATGCCGGCGCCCACCACAGCACCGAGGCCCAGTCCCAGCGCGAAACCAATGAACGGGCTGTCAAAGACAGCCAGGCCCATGGCTATTCCGACGGCGGCGCCCACAAGGCAGCAGATCCACAGAGGTTTGTTCATCGGCACCGATGGTACCCGCCGCCCTGCGTTTCACCACGGATGCAGGGCGGGGAACGCCGGCATTCCGGGGCCTCAGCCGTCGTAAGCCTTCTGCAGCTCCGCGATGTCCAGCTTCCGCATCCCCAGCATCGCCTGCATCGCCCGCTGGGAACCGAGCGGATCGGTCCCGGCGATCAGTGAGGTGAGCACGGACGGGATGACCTGCCAGGAAACACCGAAGCGGTCCTTGAGCCAGCCGCACTGACTTTCGCTGCCGCCGTCGGTCAGGGCTGACCAATAGCGGTCCACCGTATCCTGGTCCTCGCAGTCGACCATAAACGAAACAGCTTCGGTGAACATGGCGCCGCGCGCACCGTTCAGCGCGGTGAAGGGGCGGCCTTCGAGCTCGAATTCGACGGCGACGACCTGTTTTTCGGGGCCCGGCGCTCCTTCGAGACGTGAGACGTTCAGGATCCTGGAATTATCAAAAACCGAGGTGTAGAACCCGGCTGCCTGTTCCGCCTCGTTCTCGAACCATAGACAGGTTCCGATGGTGCGTGGCATAGGTTGCTCCCTTCCGGCTTGAGCCTAGTGGCGGTATCCGAAAGGCACAACGGTCTCAGGCGCCGTCCGGGGCCTGTGCTGCCCCCTGCGCGGGAAGCTGGCTGACGAGCCCAACAGTATTGCCCTCGCTGTCCCTGATGAAGGCCATCCACTCATCCGTGCCGGCAGGGCCCAGCAGCCCGTCACTGTGGCTGAAGATGATGTGCGCATCTGTAACGACTTCGACTCCCCTGCCCCTAAGCCCGGCCACTGACGTCCTCACATCGGGAACCTCGAGGTAGAGCAGCGCCCGCGGGGCTTCCCGCTCCAGCAACAGCCGCAGGCCGTCGAGGTCGAAGAACACCAGGCCGGGCGGGTCGAATACGGCTGTGGGCTGGACGTCGAGGAGTTCCGAATAAAAGTCCGCCGCCCGCCCGAGGTCGCCTGCGTACTGCGCTACCTGGATCAACCGCATGTCCTGCCCTTCCCGATGCCCGGATTTGTCCATCCTGCCCAGTTGCGGGGGCAGGTACAAGGGGTGGCGGCGGACGGCAACCGGCAGCACGTTGACATTGCTAGGCTCGAATCCATGACTCCTCCAATCCAGCGGCCCGTGCATGTTCTTTCCAAGGGAACCATTGCAGCCGCAGCCGTCACGGACGCCGTCCTGATCCTGGTGTTTGCTGCCGTGGGCCGGGACGCACACCAGCGTGGCGATGTGGTGGTCGGCGTGTTCCTGACAGCGTGGCCGTTCCTGGCCGGAGCGGCCCTGGGCTGGCTGGCCTCCAAAGCCTGGCGTAACCCGCTGGCCGTGCGCCGGACCGGCCTGGCAGTCTGGCTCGGAGCCTTGGCCGGCGGCATGGCGCTCCGGCTCCTCACCAGCCAAACCGTCGTACTGCCGTTCATCATCGTCGCCTTGCTGAGCCTGGGCCTGCTGCTGGTCGGCTGGCGCCTGGTGTGGGCAGGAGCACGCCGGCTCCGGAAGAACTGACGCAGGGCGCGGATGATCCCGCGGGGTCCGGAGCGGAATGTAATAGGCTGGCAGCACCCAGAAGCCTGCCGGGCCCTGCTACGGCGCAACAGATCCGAAAGGATTAAACGTGATCACCGCTTTCGTTCTGATCAAGACCGACGCTGCCCGCATTCCTGAAACTGCCGAAGAGATCTCAGCAATCGAGGGCATCAGCGAGGTTTATTCAGTGACGGGTGAATGGGACCTGATCGCGGTGGCACGGGTACGGCAGCACGAGGACCTTGCCGATGTCATTGCCGACCGGCTTTCCAAGGTGCCCGCAGTGGTCCACACCACCACGCATATCGCATTCCGCGCCTACTCCCAGCACGATCTGGACGCAGCCTTCGCCCTCGGTTTCGAGTAGCAGGCCGCACCCGTCAGGAACGGCTGAGCGACACCCATTTCTCGAGCACCGCGGCAGCAGCCCCGGACCCGATGGATTCTGCTGCCCGAGCATAGGCAGTCCGCATGCGTTCGAGCAATGAACCTTCCGCGCCGGCGTCAAAAGCCACCAGTCCGGCTGCTGCGTTGAGGAGGACGGCGTCCCGGGCGGGCCCCTCCTTGCCTGCGAGGACATCGCGGACAACAGCAGCGTTGGCGCGGGCATCTCCGCCCCGCAGCTGATCCACCGTTGCACGTTGGATGCCGAGGTCCTCCGGGGAGAACACCTGCTCAACCACCCTGCCGTTCCGGATTTCCCAGACGGTCGAGGGGCCGGTGGTAGTGAGCTCGTCCAGGCCGTCATTGCCGCGGAATACCAGTCCCCGGCTCCCCCGCTGGGCCAGGACACCGGCCACCAGCGGCGCCATCCGCGCGTTGGCGACGCCGACTGCCGACGCCTGAACCCTGGCAGGGTTGGTCAGCGGGCCCAGGAAATTGAAGGCAGTAGGAATCGCCAGTTCCTTCCGCGGCACGGCCGTGTGACGGAAAGACGGATGGAACACCTGCGCGAAACAGAAGGTGATTCCCGCCACCTCGGCGTTGCGGGCCACCTGGTCGATGGACAGGTCCAGCCGGACTCCCAAAGCCTCCAGCACATCCGCTGATCCGGACGACGACGACGCCGCGCGGTTGCCGTGCTTGACCACTTTGGCGCCGGCCCCGGCAGCAACCAGGGCGGCCATGGTGGAAATATTAACGGTGTTGAGTTGGTCACCTCCAGTACCGACGATGTCCAGCTTTTCGCCGGAAATCGAGACCGGGTTGGCGTGGGCCAGCATGGCATCCACGAGGCCTGAGAGCTCTTCGACGGTTTCGCCCTTGGCACTGAGGGCAACCAGGAATCCCGCGATCTGGGCTGGTGTCGCCTCCCCGGACATGATGGTGTCCATGGCCCACGCGGTGCTGTCCGCGGTGAGGTCCTTGCCGTTGATCAGGGCCGAAATCAGCCGGGGCCACGTGTTGTCCGCCAATGCCGCAGATGCCTGTGAAGTCACTTGCTGATGCTATCGAGGGATAGCAGCGGCTGACCAATGTGAACCGTCAAGGGAACTTTTCCGGGCGATTTCGCGTCTTTGTAGAAAAAGTCCCCCGAAAAGCCGGTTTGCGTTGGGCAGCACGGAGTTTTACAGACATAATGTCTATGTGACATCTGCGACCCATGCCCCCAGTACCCCGGCGCACCCCACGCTGAACCGCCCCAATATGGTTTCCGTTGGAACCGTAGTGTGGCTCTCCAGCGAGTTGATGTTCTTCGCCGGTCTCTTTGCCATGTACTTCACGCTCCGCTCCACCAGCGGCGAGATGTGGGCCGAAGAGACAGCCAAGCTCAACTTCCCCTTTGCGCTCGTCAACACGATCGTCCTCGTGGCCAGTTCCTTTACTTGCCAGATGGGCGTCTTCGCCGCCGAGAGGCTGCAGCCGCGCAAAACAGGCGGGGCTTTCCAGTTCGCCCGCTGGGGTATGAACGAATGGTTCACCCTCACATTCCTGATGGGTGCGTTCTTCGTCGCCGGCCAGGCCACTGAATACGCGATGCTGGTTTCCGAGCACGTTTCGCTCTCCTCCAACGCCTACGGCTCGGCCTTCTACATGACCACCGGCTTCCACGGCCTCCACGTGATTGGCGGGCTTGTTGCCTTCCTCCTGATCATGGGCCGCTCCTTCGCCGCGAAGAAGTTCGGGCACTTCGAAGCCACGTCAGCGATCGTCACCTCGTACTACTGGCACTTTGTGGATGTGGTCTGGATCGGCCTCTTCCTGGTCATCTACGTCCTCAAGTAGCCAGCTTTGATTCTTTTTCTACAAGAGGCAGAATTTCAGGTAGCGGCTCCCGGAGCCCGCCCAGGATCGAATAAAGGAACCACCACGTGAAGGCACTCTCGCAAAAGCGGCGACACCCACTGGCAGTCATTGCCCTCCTACTGATGGGCCTCCTCATCACTGGCGGGCTGTACGCCGTGGCCACCACCGTCAACGAGGCCAAGGCTTCCACCACCACGTACAGCACAAGTGACGTCGAGGAAGGCGGAAAGCTTTTCGCTGCCAACTGCGCCACCTGCCACGGCATGGGCGCCAGCGGTTCCAAGGATGGTCCGTCGCTCGTGGGTGTCGGCGCTGCCGCTGTCGACTTCCAGGTTGGTACCGGCCGCATGCCCATGCAGATGAACGGCCCCCAGGCGCTGAAGAAGCCTGTTCAGTTCAACGACGAACAGACCCACCAGCTTGCAGCCTATGTCGCCTCCCTGGGCGCCGGCCCGGCTCTTCCTGAGGAAAGCCTGTTGGACGAAAAGGGTGACGCGGCTGCCGGTGGCGAACTCTTCCGCACCAACTGCGCCATGTGCCACAACGCTGCTGCGGCCGGCGGTGCGCTCACCCGCGGCAAGTTCGCTCCCGCCCTGGCCGATGTTTCGGGCAAGCACATCTACGAGGCAATGGTCACCGGTCCGCAGAACATGCCGGTCTTCAGCGATTCCAACATCACCCCTGAGGGCAAGCGCGATGTCATCACCTTCCTCAAGCAGATCGAAACCAACGGCTCCCCCGGCGGCGCTGACCTGGGATCCCTCGGCCCCGTGGCTGAAGGCCTGTTCGTCTGGGTTGCAGGCCTCGGCGTCATTATTGCTTTCACCATCTGGCTGACCTCACGGACGTCCTAGCACTTCCGGAACACCAAACTTCTGCTGACGAGTCAGCAGTTTGATATTAGAAACTAACCCGGCATCCGCCGGGACGAGAGAAGGATGAGGCGAATTATGGGCAACCATAGTGACGGCAGTCCGAACCACTCGGGCACCGTAGCTACGGCTGGTCAGAATGAGGTGGAGAAGTTCCAGGATCCTGGAATTCCTCCGCACCGTTTGCGCCTGGCTGACACGGACCCGAAGGCCGCAAAGCGGGCAGAACGGCAGGTCGCCTTACTATTTGGCATTTCTGTTGTTGGCACCCTGATCTTCCTGGTGGCGTACTTCGCCATCGATCTGGGGGCCGGTGAATCAACGATTGAAAGCATCCGGCTCCAGAACATGCTGCTGGGTATCGGTACCGCGTTCGCGATGCTGGGCATCGGAACCGGCATCGTGCACTGGGCCAAGGCCCTGATGCCGGACCACGAAGTCTCCGAAGAGCGTCACGCGATCCGTTACGAGGAGGACCGCCGCGCCGCTGTCCGGATCGTGGACGACATCGTGGAAGAGACGGGCATCAAGCGCCGCCCGCTGATCCGCAACACCCTGCTTGGTGCCGTTGCGTTGGCTCCGCTGCCCGCAGTTGCCCTTTTCGGTGACCTGGGTCCGCGTCCGGACAATAAGCTCGCACACACCATGTGGGCCCCCGCGGACGGAAAGCTCAAGCGCCTCGCCCGGGACCCTGACGGGACCCCGATCAAGGCATCCGATGTCACCATCGGCTCAGCCTTCCACGTCATTCCGGAAGGCCTCAACGAACTCCACGAGGGCAAGCTCAACGAAAAGGCCAAGGCCGTTGTGCTGCTCATGCGCCTGGATCCCGCTTCCCTGAACCCTTCCGAGGGCCGCGAGGACTGGGGTTACAACGGCATCGTTGCCTACTCCAAGATCTGCACCCACGTCGGTTGCCCGGTTGCTCTCTACGAGCAGCAGACGCACCACCTGCTGTGCCCGTGCCACCAGTCCACCTTTGACCTCACTCAGGAGTGCAAGGTGATCTTCGGCCCCGCCAGCCGGCCTCTCCCCCAGCTGCCCATCGCAGTTGACGACGAAGGCTACCTGGTCGCCACCAGCGACTTCAAAGAACCTGTAGGACCAAGTTACTGGGAGCGTGATATGCATGAGCGCAGCATCAACAGCTGAGCCCGCTTTCGTCGCCAAAACCAAGACAGGCCGGTTCACCGACTTCGTCGATTCACGTGTTGGCGGTTCCGGGATCCTCCGCGAATTCGGCCGCAAGGTCTTCCCCGACCACTGGTCCTTTATGTTCGGCGAAGTGGCCCTGTACTCCTTCGTCATCCTGCTGCTGTCCGGCACCTTCCTGACATTCTTCTTTGATCCGTCCATGGCGGAGACGCACTACGACGGTTCGTACGTGCCCCTCAAGGGCGTTGAGATGTCAGTGGCCTACAGCTCGTCCCTGGACATCTCCTTCGACGTGCGCGGCGGCCTGTTCATGCGCCAGGTCCACCACTGGGCAGCACTGCTGTTCGTCGCTTCCATCGCCGTGCATATGCTGCGCGTCTTCTTTACCGGAGCCTTCCGCAGGCCCCGCGAGATGAACTGGGTGGTGGGCAGCGTGCTGCTCATCCTGGCCATGGCTGCCGGCTTCACCGGCTACTCCCTGCCCGATGACCTGCTGTCCGGAAACGGCCTGCGCATCATCGACGGCGTGATCAAGTCCATCCCGGTCGTGGGAACCTACATCTCGTTCTTCCTCTTCGGCGGGGAATTCCCGGGCACCGCCATCATCGGCCGCCTGTACATGCTGCACATCCTGCTTGTCCCGGCACTGATCCTGCTGATGATCGTCCTGCACCTGTTTATGGTGGTCGTCCACAAGCACACGCAGTACCCCGGCCCGGGACGCAACGACAATAACGTTGTGGGCTACCCCCTGGGCCCCGTCTACGCAGCGAAGGCCGGCGGATTCTTCTTCATCGTCTTCGGCGTGCTGGCCCTGATGGCCGGTTTCTTCACGATCAACCCGATCTGGAACTACGGTCCGTACGACCCCTCCCCGGTGTCCGCCGGTACCCAGCCCGACTGGTACATCGGATTTGTTGACGGCGCGCTGCGCCTGATGCCCGGCACCTTGGGTAACTGGCACGTGGAGCAGAACTGGTTCGGCTTCGTCTTCACCTTCAACGTCCTGCTTCCGGCCCTTGTGCCGGCCGGGATCCTGTTCACGGTGATGTTTATGTACCCGTGGATTGAGCGGTGGATCACCAAGGACGACCGCGAGCACCACGTGCTGGACCGTCCGCGCAACGCACCGACCCGTACTGCAATCGGTGTTGCCGGCTTCATCTGGTACTGCGTGATGTGGGCTGCGGCCGGTTCCGACCTCATCGCCACCCACTTCCATGTATCGCTCAACGACGTGACGTACTGGCTGCGTGCACTGTTCTTCGTCGGGCCAATCATTGGTTTCGTCGTCGCCAAGCGCGTGGCCCTAGCCCTGCAGCGCAAGGACCGCGAGATCGCCCTCCACGGCCGGGAGACCGGACGTATTGTCCGCCTCCCGCACGGCGAGTTCATCGAGGTACACGCGCCGCTGGACGAGTACAAGCGTTACAAGCTGGTGGGCTTCGAATCTCCCGAGGTCCTGCCCGCTGTTCCCAACGAACACGGTGTGGTGACGCGCAAGGAGAAGCGCCGCGCGTTCCTCTCCCGCTGGTTCTTCGAGGACCGTGTTGCCCCGGCCACCCCGGCTGAGCTGGAAGCTGCCCACGGCCATGGCCATGCGGCAGTCGAAGCACCCGAGGAAGCCAAGAGCCTGAGCCACTAGGCCCAGTCATTCAGCAAAGAGAAGGCCCGGTCCATGAGGACCGGGCC
>NZ_VHIJ01000023.1:28589-30022 GCF_006680095.1 Pseudarthrobacter sp. B4EP4b
GGCCCGGTCCATGAGGACCGGGCCTTCTCTGTCTGCAGTTCCACTGTGTGCTTAGCTGTAAGGCTCCGCGCGGGGCCTGATATCAGCCGCGGAGCAACGTCAGTGGCTGCGGGACCGGCGTGCACCCGGGCGCTGCAACGGAACCCACAGCTTGTAGCGGTCGGCCCGGTAGTACGAGACCGAATAGTCCACCATGGTGCGGGCCACGAACGCATGGCGCTGGATCTTCAGCAAGGGTGCACCGACCTCGACATTGAGCAAGCGTGCTGTGGAGGGCGAAGCAGCCGTGGCCTCAATCATGTCCTCCCCCCACTCCATTACCAGGCCATACTGTTCGCTGAGCACGTTGTACAGCGAGGTGGGTGGCTCGCCATCGAGCAGGCCGGGAACCCGGTGGGCCGGGATGAAGTTCTCGTCGACGCTCATCGGCTCGCCGTCTGCCAGCAGAAGGCGCCGGAAACGGACCAGCGGGGTGCCCTCGTCCAGCTGGAGCTCGCGTGCGAGGAATGCGCTGGCCCCGATCTGTTCGAAGCTGAGGACTTTGGCGGCCGGGACCATGCCGCGGCGCTGCATCTCTTCGCTGTACGAGGTGAGCTTGACCTGCAGGTCCAGCTTCGGCCTGCGCACAAACGTGCCCAGCCCTACCACCCGCTCGATCACTTCTTCGCCCACCAGGGCATCAATCGCCTGCCGTACGGTCATCCTGGCGAGGCCAAAACGCTCCGCCAGGTCGCGTTCCGAGGGCAGCGCCGATCCGGGCCGGCACGATTCGACGATATAGGTCCGGAGGATTTCACGCAGCTGAACATAGATGGCCGTACCGCTGGTCCGGTCAATCTCGCCGGCGATGGCTGCCGCGCTACCAGCCACGGGACTTTGCCGTTTGGTTGAGGATCACCCAGCCATTTTAGGACAGGTCTAGACCAGTGTGCGCCACAGTACAGGAGCATTTCGCTGATCACGGGAAGGTGCCGCTATATTGGACAGGAAAATTTCAATACCAGACGGATGGGGCCGTCATAAAGAAGGAGTCCCGTTGCCAACTCAGAAGGCCGTGGTCACAGCCTCAATCGGACTGCATGCGCGTCCGGCCGCCGTATTTGTCCGGGCGGTCACCGAAACCGGGCTGCCGGTGACCATCTCCAAGGCGGGCACGGCATACGTTGATGCACGGTCTCTGCTGCAGGTGATGACGGCTGACTTCCATCACGGTTGCGAGGTGGAGCTCAACATCCCTGATGCAGCCCTAGACGGTCCACTGGGACGCGAAGAAGCACAGGATGTCCTCCAAACCCTTGGCAGGCTCCTGGAGTCGCAGGGAGCCGGGTAGCGCCCCTGCCGCGACTGTTCCTGGATTGCCCTGCAGGTGCTCCGGGAACGGCTCAACCAAGTGATACAACAACGACGGCGGGCCTCACCTGAAAGGTGAGGCC
>NZ_VHIJ01000023.1:30570-31216 GCF_006680095.1 Pseudarthrobacter sp. B4EP4b
GGCCCCACCTGAAAGGTGAGGCCCGCCGTCGTTGTTTATTTCTTTGTGCCTAGTGGGCGTGGTCGCCGCGGCTGTATTCGTAGACCCAGCCAATGAGCGCTACCACGGCGAGGCCGGCGGCGATGAAAACGATCCAGAAGCCGACTGCCAGGCCAAGGAACCCTGTGGCGCAGGCGATGCCCAGGACCAGGGGCCACCAGCTCCACGGGCTGAAGTGGCCCTGTTCGCCGGCGCCCTCGTGGATCTCGGCGTCAGTGCGGTCCTCGGGACGCATGCCAACACGCTTGCCGGTGAAGCCGAGGTATCCGCCGATCATGCCGGCGAGGCCGCCGACCAGGAGGATGCCGAGGATACCGACCCACTCACCCCAGTTGGTGAGGAACCCGTAGACCAGCGAAACCGGTACGAAGAAGAAGACTCCGGAACCAAAGATCCATGATTCGATTTTCACTGTGCAGTGTCCTTCTGGTCGGCGTTACCGAGTACCTGGGCTGCGGGAGCCGGCGACTCGGCGGTGTGGACCTGTCGAAGCTCGGGGTGGTGCAGGTCAAGGGCGGGACGCTCGGAGCGGATCCGGGGCAGCGACGTGAAGTTGTGCCGCGGCGGCGGGCAGGACGTGGCCCACTCGAGCGAGGCGCCGAAGCCC